>JBAXRC010000175.1:0-5540 GCA_037131415.1 bacterium
TCATCGAGCTGGTGGACCAGCTCCGCAAGCGCGGCATGCTGGATTGCCTGCAGATGCTCCATTACCACCTCGGCAGCCAGGTGTCCGATATCCGCCGCGTTCGTACCGCGCTGCGGGAGGCGTGCCGTTTTTACGTCGAGCTTGTGCGCGAGGGGGCCGGAATGGGGATCCTGAACATGGGCGGCGGGCTGGCCGTCGATTACGATGGGTCCCACACCAATTTCGCGTGCAGCACCAACTACTCCACCTCGGAATATGCCGCCACGGTGGTCGAGACGGTCATGAACACGCTCGACGAGTGCGGCGTGCCGCACCCCACCATCGTCACCGAGTCCGGCCGCGCCACGGCCGCGCACCATTCGGTGCTGATCTTCAACATCCTGGATGTGCGCCGGTTCGAGCCGCTCAGCATTCCCGAGAAGCTGACCGATAACACCAACGAGATGCTGCAGAACCTGATGGATGTCTGCCATTCCCTCTCGCCCCGCAACATGCAGGAGGCCTACCACGATGCCGTGTATTACCGCGATGAGTTGCGCACCATGTTCCTTCACGGGAACATCTCGCTGCGTGAACGCGCCCTGGCCGAGACCATCTTCTGGCATGTAGTCTGCCAGATGTCCGAGATGACCCGCGGCCGCAAGTACATCCCCGATGAGCTGGAGGGGTTGGATGCCGCCATTGCCGACGTGTATTACGGGAACTTCAGCGTCTTCCAGTCCATCCCCGACTTCTGGGCGATTGACCAGCTGTTCCCGATCATGCCGATCCACCGGCTCAACCAGCGGCCGACCCGCAAGGGCGTCATTGCCGACATCACCTGCGACTCGGACGGGAAGATCGACAAGTTCATCGACCTGCACGACGTCAAGCATGTCCTGCCGCTCCACGAGTGGGATGGCCGCGACTACTATCTCGGCATCTTCCTGACCGGCGCCTACCAGGAGACCATCGGCGACATGCACAACCTGCTGGGCAACACCAACGTCCTGCATGTCCGCATCGACGACAAGGGCCGGATCGACTGGGCCAAGCAGATCACCGGCGACCGGGTGGATGAGATTCTGGAATACATGGAATACAAGCCCGAAACCATGGTGGCAACCATCAAGGCCCGCGCCGACAAGGCCTGCAAGCACGGCCTCATCACCGCCAAGGAAAAGGCCGCCTACCTGAAGTCCTACAAGACCGGCATCGGCGGCTATACCTACTTCGAGCAATGAAGTCTAAAAGCATAACCGTTTCTCCATGCCGGCGGCTGCAGGGAACCCTGGCGGTGCCGGGCGACAAGAGTATCTCGCACCGGATCGCCATGCTGGCCTCGCTGGCGTCCGGCACCTCGACGGTGCGCGGGTTTCTCCGGAGCGAGGATTGCGTCACCATCCTCGAGGCTTTGGCCCGGCTTGGGTCGCATTACGAATTCCGCGGCGATGAACTCCGGATCACGGGCACCGGCGGGCGGCTTGTCCGGCCCGGGACCGTTCTCGACCTGGGCAATTCCGGAACCGGGATCCGCCTGCTTGCCGGGCTTCTGGCGGGCCAGGGGTTCACCTGCGAGATGACCGGCGATGCCTCGCTGCGCTCTCGCCCGATGCGCCGCATTTCCGAACCGCTCACCCGGATGGGCGCCACGGTCGAACTTCTGGGCGGCAACGGCTGCGCCCCGATCCGCATCACCGGCGGCTCCCTGCACGGGATCGAGTATGCCCCGCCGGTCGCCTCCGCCCAGGTGAAGTCCTGTGTCATGTTCGCCGGGCTTTTTGCCGAAGGCGTCACCACCGTGGTGGAGTCCAGCCCGACACGTGACCATACCGAGCGGCTTCTCGCGGCCATGGGTATTCCGGTGACGGTCGATGGACTGCGGGTTTCGCTCAAGGGCTACGGCGCCGCAGGGCCCGTATTGACGGCACGCCTCTGGGTGGTGCCCGGCGACATTTCCTCGGCGGCCTTCTGGATCACGGCGGCGGCCTGCGGCGAGGGCCATGCGGTCGAGCTCCCGAATGTCGGCTGGAATCCCCGGCGCAACGCCCTGGTGGCTGTACTCCAGCGCATGGGCGCCGCCATCACCTTCCACGAAAACGGCGATGCCGCGGCCTGCGAGACCATGGGGACGATCCGCGTCGAGGGACGGCGGCTGCAGGGCACGGAGGTGGGTGGCGCCGAGATTCCCGACCTGATTGACGAACTGCCCCTGGTGGCGGTGGCCGGTGCCCTGGCGCAGGGCCGCACCGTGATCCGCGATGCCGCGGAACTGCGGGTCAAGGAGTCCGACCGGATCCGTAGCGTGGTCGACAATCTCACGCGCATGGGGGTCCGGGTCGAGGAGCGGCCGGATGGCATGATTATCGAGGGCGGGTCGGCGATCCGCGGAGGAGTGACGGTCGACAGTTACGGGGATCACCGTCTCCCCATGGCGATGTCGGTGCTGGCGATGCGCGCCGATGCGCCGGTCCGGATGGAGGATATCGCCTGTGTGAACAAATCCTACCCGGAATTCTGGGACCATCTACGGATCCTCACCGGGCCGCAAGGGGCGCTCCCGTGAACAGTGGACGAAAAGCGTTTACCACGGAGGCCGCGGAGGGTTGGGAGAGAGGGTTGGCGGGGAAGAACATTCTCTTCTCCGTTATTTCTCTCCCGTTTCCTCCGCTCCGTGCCCTCCGTGGTAAACTCTTTTTCTTTCTGAAAGGCGTGAATGAATAATCCGACAAAAGTGATAGCGATCGACGGGCCTTCGGCCTCGGGGAAATCCACGGTGGCGCGGAAGGTGGCGGCGGGATTGGGCTACCGCTACGTGGATTCCGGCGCCCTGTACCGGGGCATTGCCTGGAAGGCGGCGGAGTTGGGGTGTGATGCCGCCAAGGCCGGGGACGTTGTGGCCGCGATGGGCCGGATGAAGGTTGAATTCTTCGAGGAGGCGGGCGCCATCCGCTACCGGATCGATGGGGTCGAGCCCCGCGCCGAGATCCGCACCGAGCGGGTGAGCGGACTGGTCAGCCTCGTGGCGGCCATGCCGGAGGTGCGGGCGCAGGTCACGCGCTGGCTGCGCGACATGGCGCAATTCGGCGACCTGGTGATGGAAGGCCGCGATATCGGCACCGTGGTGTTCCCCGGCGCGGATGCCAAGTTCTACCTGGATGCGAGCCCCGAGGAGCGCGCCAGACGGCGCCATGCGGAACTCACGCCGGCCGGTGAAACGGCGGACGTGAACCGTGTGATGGATTCCCTGAAAAACCGCGATCAGCGCGATAGCGGCCGCGCCACCGCTCCCCTTAAACTTGCCGCCGACGCCCAGGTCGTCGACACCACCGGCCTGACGATCGATCAGGTGGTCGAGGTGATCCTGAAGCGGCTGGGGCGGTAGGCGCCCCGCCACCTTGCGTGGCGGGAGCCGAGCCTTTTTGCGCCCCGTGGCACAAGGCCACGGGGACGCCACGGGGACGCCACGGGGACGCCAGAAACATTGACAGGACGGGGGTCCGCCGATACGATTTATGACCTTAATTTGAATTGGAGATGTCATGCCGACTTACGAATACGAATGCAAAAAATGCGGCCCGTTTGAGCTGTTCCAGAACATCAAGGATGCGAAACTGAAGAAATGCCCGACTTGCAAGGGGGCGGTGAAGCGGTTGATGGGCTCCGGCGCCGGGATCATTTTCAAGGGCTCCGGCTTCTATCAGACCGATTACCGAAGTTCCAGCTACAAGAGCGGCGCAAGCGCGGATAAGAAAAGTGAGTAGTCAGGAGTCAGCAGTCAGAAGATAGAAGACAGGATAGAGGCGACAGGTTGAGTTTCCGGTTGAAAACTTCTGACTCCTGAATTCTGACTCCTGGCTTGAAAGGATCACCATGGCAATCAAGATTGAATGTTCCCAGTGCGGGTATCAGAACGAGTTGGGCCGGATGTTTTGCGGAGGGTGCGGGCAGAAGATCGACATGAATGCCACCTCGATGCAGGATCTGGGTGACCGGGTGGAGTTCGATTACGGGAAGTTTGTCCGCCGGCTGGTCACGACGCTGGTGCTGCTCCTGGTGATCGTTCCAGTGGGGCTGGCGTTCTGGACCGTCAAGACTCCGGTCGTCTTTTCCGATGCCGCGGGCGCTGTCCAGGTTCCGATCAAGGCCCGCGCCATCCGGCAGGCGCTGTCCTATAACCGCGCCATTGTGAGCGATCTCTCGGAAGGCGAATTGAACGGGTTCCTTTCGGAGCGGGCACGATCCCGGAAGCTGGGCACGCTGGCGATTGACCTCAAGACCGGCACCTTTGAGCTCTATTCCTCGACGGTCTGGTGTCCCCTGACCAATGTCTCGTTCCTGGCCTCGGTCAAGCTGCCGGTTTCCCTGGGGCTGTGCGGCTCTTTCAAGAACGGGGTCATGACGGTGGAGCAGGCCCGGGTTGGCCATCTTCCGATCCCGGGCACAGCCAAGGGCCTGGTCACGGGCTATTTCGCCTCCCTGTTCAAGGATATCCTCGGCGAGCAGAGAATCATCAGTGCCCTGCGCACTGTGGAGATTGATGACACCAAGGCGAATTTGAGTTTCAGCCCGTGAACTATTCATTTTCGAGGTGGACCGGGACCTCCGGGCACGGTCAGTCCATTCATGTACCTCGCTGGCACCTAACGCCGCTCGGAGATCGGCGTCCACCATCAATGATCGCAGAGACGCCCATGAAGAAGGCAAACCGCAGATGAACGCAGAAGACGCTGATAAGAGTAAGAGCAGAAGATCCAGGTTGAACATGGCTGTGTCCGTCCCTCGCCGGATAAGGCGTTCTCCCTATCCGCGTTTTCTGCGTTCATCTGCGGTTTATCTCTTCCTCTCCTTGTCTCCCGCCCTGGCCGCGCCCTTCGTGGTCAGCGGCGGGAACGCGGTGGAAAAGGCGAGGATGGTGCGCCGGGCTGAGGATGTGGCGAGGCAGCTGGGGCAGGTGCTGGGGCAACCGGTTCCGGGGAAGGGCGAAAGGGCGGTGGTGCTGGAACTGGGCGAAGACCAGGAATACCTCGTCCGGCAATTATTGCGCCGCCTGATCGAATCGCGCCGCCAAACGGCCGGGTTGGCCGCATCCGACCGACCGGTTCCCCAATGGCTCAGCGAGGGTCTTTCCCGGTGCCTTGATACGGGGCGGCTGGTTCGCGACCGCAAACTCACGGCGATAGCGGGGCAGGATCCCGGTTCGGACACGATTGGCGACGTGATTTCCTGGGAAACCCTGCCCGAAGGATGGGAGGGCCGCAAAGCCCTGTGTGGCTCGCTGGTGGCGTGGATGCTGTCGTGCCCCCATGGAATTAACCCCGTATTGGATCGCCTGGCGGCGGGTAAGCCGGTGACGACCGAGTGGCTGGCGGAGGCGGTGGCGGGGACCGCCACCGTGGTGAGCATGGAAACCCGGTGGCGGGCCTGGCGGCATAGACGGGAGGCCACGATCCAGGATTTCGGGGAGCTGTCGCTGTCGCTCATTGACCAGTTGAAAACGGGAGTGAAGCTGGAACTTCCTTCCCCCGGACGCGGGCAGGAAGAAACGGGGCAGACGGGGC
>JBAXRC010000176.1:0-5523 GCA_037131415.1 bacterium
GCACCGTTATTGCGGCGCAAAGGGCCTGAAGCCCGCTGAACAGGCTATTATCACACAGGATTACCACGCGGGCGCTTCCGGCAAGGCCCCCCGCTATTACCAGCAGATCGCCATCAACCGCACCATGGAGGCCATTGCCAAGGGGCAGGACCGTATCCTTCTCGTCATGGCCACCGGCACCGGCAAGACCTATACCGCCTTCCAGAATTATCTGGCGCCTGTGGCGGGCCCGCGCCAAGAAACGCATCCTTTTCCTGGCCGACCGCAATATCCTGGTGGATCAGACCCGGATCAACGATTTCAAGCCCTTCGAGTCGGCCATGACCAAAATCGTCAACCGCCAGGTGGACAAGTCCTACGAGATCTACCTGGCGCTCTATCAGGCCGTCACTGGCACCGAGGAAGAACGGAACATCTACAAGCAGTTCTCCTCGGATTTCTTCGACCTCATCATCGTGGATGAGTGCCACCGTGGCAGTGCCGCCGCCGACTCCGCCTGGCGCGAGGTGCTGGAGTACTTCAAATCCGCCACCCAGATCGGTATGACCGCCACCCCGAAGGAAACCCGAGACGTCTCCAATATCGATTATTTTGGCGACCCCCTCTATACCTATTCCCTGCGTCAGGGCATCGAAGACGGGTTCCTTGCCCCTTACAAGGTCGTCCGCATTGATATTGATAAGGATCTCCAGGGCTGGCGGCCTCCAGCCGGAAAACATGACAAGAATGGCAAACTTGTCGAGGATCGGGTTTATAACCAACGCGATTTCGACCGCACCCTCGTCCTAGAAAAGCGCACCGAACTGGTGGCGCATAAGATCACTGAGTTTCTGCGCCTCACCGACCGGTTCGATAAGGCCATTGTCTTCTGCGAGGACATTGACCACGCGGAACGGATGCGCAAGGCCCTCGTGAATGAGAACGCCGATCTGGCGGCGGTGAACGCCAAGTACATCATGCGTATGACCGGCGATGAGAATGAAGGCAAGGCAGAGTTGGACAACTTCATTGATCCTGAGAGCCGGTTCCCGGTCATTGTCACCACCTCGCGCCTGCTCACCACCGGTGTGGATGCCCAGACCTGCAAGTTGATCGTGCTGGACCAGCGGATCGAGTCCATGACGCTGTTTAAGCAGATTATCGGGCGTGGCACACGTATTCGGGAGGAATACGACAAGTATTTCTTCACGATCATGGATTTCAAGAAGGCCACCGAACTCTTTGCCGATCCGGACTTTGATGGCGATCCCGTCCAGATCTATGAGCCCAAGGCAGGCGAGCCCCCGGTCCCACCGGATGACGGCCAGGAACCCGGACAGGACGGCGTAATCCCTGGCTCTCCGCCTGTGGTAGATCCGCCGCCTGGTAGCAAGCGGGTGAAGTATGTAATTGGCGATGTCCCCGTCATGATTGTGGCCGAGCGTGTCCAATACTATGGCGCCAACGGCAAACTCATCACCGAATCCATCCGGGATTACACCCGCAACTCTGTCCTGCAGCAGTTTCGCTCGCTCGATGTATTTCTCAGTGCCTGGTCGCGAGCGGAGCAGAAGTCCGCCATTCTGGCTGAGATGGAAAAGCGCGGCGTTTTACTGGATGCGCTTTCGGAGGAAGTGGGTAGGGGACTAGATCCGTTCGACTTGGTTTGCCATGTTGCCTGGGGCCAACCACCCAAGACCCGCAAGGAACGCGCTGATAATGTCCGCAAGCGTGATTATTTCGGCAAGTACAGCGAAACGGCACAGGAGGTCCTGCGTGCGCTTCTGGATAAGTACGCCGATCAGGGTATCGTGCCAATTGAGGATTTCACGGTTCTGAATGTGCAACCCATTAGCGAGATCGGCACGCCGCTTGAAATCATCAATGCATTTGGCGGGCGCGATCAATATTTCCAGGCCTTGCGCGAACTCGAACAACAGATTTATGCTGCCTAACTATTCGAAGGGTTTTCTATGTCGATTACAACGCTGGTAAAGGTGATCCAGGATATTATGCGCAAGGACGTCGGTGTCGATGGTGACGCCCAGCGCATCAGTCAGATGGTCTGGATGTTGTTCCTCAAGATTTTCGATGACCGCGAGCGGGAATGGGAACTCCGTGACCAGAAATACAAATCCCCGATCCCCAGCCGGTTCCGCTGGCGTAATTGGGCGGCGAATCCCGAGGGGATGACGGGTGAGGAGCTCGTTGATTTCGTAAACAATGAGATGTTTCCGAAACTCAAGACCCTCGCTACCACGGCTGGGACGGACAAACGCGCCATCGTGGTGGGATCAATTTTTGAAGACGGCTACAACTACATGAAATCCGGCACGCTCCTGCGCCAGGTGGCAAACCGGATTCAAGAGGATATTGACTTCAATTCCTCAGCCCAACGTCACCTGTTGGGCGACATCTACGAGAAGATCCTCAAGGATCTCCAGTCTGCCGGCAATGCCGGTGAATACTATACGCCGCGTGCCGTCACCCAGTTCATGGTGGAAATGGTCAACCCGCAACTTGATGAGATCGTGCTTGATCCCGCCTGCGGCACCGGCGGGTTCCTTGCCTGCGCCATCGAGCACAAGCGCGGGCAGGTCAAAACGCCTGAGCAGGAACGTGCCCTACAGGTTTCCTTGCGCGGGGTGGAAAAGAAGCCGCTACCCCATTTACTCGCTACAACCAACATGCTCCTGCATGGCATGGACGACCCCTCGTTTATCTCAAGGGGCAATCTGTTGGCCAAGCCGCTCCGCGACTACGGCCCGAAGGATGCCGTCCATTGCATCATCACCAATCCGCCCTTCGGCGGCATGGAAGAGGACGGCCTTGAGGATAACTTCCCGCAACCTTTCCGTACCCGTGAGACGGCTGATCTGTTCCTTTCCCTTATTGTCAAAATGCTCCGCCCCGGCGGGCGCGCCGGGATCGTCTTGCCCGACGGTTCGCTCTTCGGGGAGGGCGTCAAAACCCGGATCAAGGAACATCTGCTGTTGGAGTGTAATCTCCACACCATCATCCGCTTGCCCAATGGCGTATTCAGTCCCTACACGGGAATTAAGACAAATCTTCTCTTCTTCACCAAGGGTGAGCCCACCAAGTCCGTTTGGTATTACGAACACCCGTACCCGCCCGGCGCGAAGAGCTACAACAAAACCAAGCCCATCTCCATTGAGGAATTCAAGGCCGAGAAGGACTGGTGGTGCAAGGATACATCGGCGGGCCGCGCCCGTCGCAAGGAGACGCCTTTTGCCTGGCAGGTCACCCTGGATGAGATCAAGTCCCGCAACTTCAATCTCGATATCAAGAACCCCAACGCTGAAGCCGCCAAGCATGGGGATCCGGAAGTATTGCTAGCCGATTACAAGAAACTCTTGGATGAGGTGGCCTCCGCCCGCGACGCGTTGCGGATCGAACTGGCCAAGGCGCTGGAGAGCACCCAATGACACGTCTCGTCATCTTCATCAGCTCGGTGCAGAAGGAGCTGGCGGAAGAACGCGCTGCACTGAAGGAATATATCGAAGGCGACGCGCTTCTGAGCCGCTTCTTTGAGGTCGTCCTGTTCGAGACCTTTCCTGCTGCCGACCGGCGTGCTGACCACGTCTATCTTGATCAGGTGGATCGCTGTGACCTCTACGTGGGTCTGTTCGGCAACGACTACGGCTATGAGGATGCGGCTGGCGTTTCGCCCACCGAACGCGAGTTCGATCGTGCCACCCAGCAGGGCAAGACACGGCTGATCTATGTTAAAGGGGCGGATGACAAGGTGCGGCACCCGAAGATGGCGGCGCTGATTCGGAAAGCTGGTGAGCAACTGATCCGGCGGCGGTTTGGGAACGTTGACGATCTCAAGGCCGCTGTCTTCGCCAGCCTCGTGGATGCATTGGCCGAACGCGGGGTGGTGTCTGATAGACCTTTCGACGAACGGTCATGCGCCGATGCGACGCTGGCCGATCTGGATGCCGATGCGGTCACCACGTTCGTTCATCTGGCTCGAGCCAAACGGGATTTTCCTCTGGCCGAAAACACACCCGTGCAGGATGTTCTGACTCATCTGGGCCTCTTGCGTGATGGCATCCCCGCGAATGCCGCCGTGCTGCTGTTCGGTCGGACGCCCCAGCGCTTCATTCCCTGCGCTGAAGTCCGCTGCATGCACTTCCACGGCACGGAAATCGTGCGTCCCGCCCCCTTCTACCGGATCTTCAAGGGAACACTCTTCTCGCAGGTGGAATCCGCTGCCAATTTCGTACTGTCGGTCACGAACCTAAGCGTCGGAACCCGCGCCCTGGGGCCGCAAGCGCCGGTGAGGCCGGAAATTCCGCCCGATGTCGTTCGCGAGGCTGTCGTCAACGCCTTGGCGCATCGTGATTATACAAGCCACGCCGCAGTCCAGGTCGCCGTGTTTGCGGACAGGGTCGAGATATGGAACCCCGGCGAATTGTTGCCGCCATTGACGCCGGACAGCCTGCGCGTTCCGCACCGTTCCATTACCCGGAACCATCGGGTATGCGAAGCCTTGTTCCTGGCTGGATATATCGAGAAGTACGGTACCGGCACACTGATGATGATCCGGGAGAGTATGGACCACGCCCTGCCGGAACCGATGTTCAAGCAATCCGGTGGTGAGTTTGTTGCCACGATCGGCAGGGATTGGTTGACGGAAGAGGTGATGAACGAGAGGGGCGTCAGTCCGAGACAACGCAAAGCCCTTACTTTTGCCAAGCTGAGTAGCAGGATTACAAACTCAGAATACCAGGAAATAACCGGCGCCAGCCGTCCAACGGCTAAGCGCGACCTTGAAGACCTGAGGAAGAAGGGAATCCTCACTCTTGCGGGTGACGGACGAGGGTCTTTCAACGAGCTGAGGCATAAACGGCTCATTAATGGCTCAAATGGCTCAGTGACCACGTCACGGGAAAATGGCTCATTAATGGCTCGAATGGCTCATAGCAAATCTGGCACTGGGACAAAACAACGCAAAAGCCTGTCGGATGCGTGTCGGGATCCTGCTGCCGCGCAAGTCGCCACGCAAGTCACCGCGCAAGTCGGGACCAAGTCGGGACCAAGTCGGGACCAGGTCGCTGTTCTCCGCAAGTGCTTGGCGGAAAGTGAAATAGGCGATCTCATGGCTGTCGTGGGCCGATCCAACAGGACCAAGTTCAGGGACCAGGTTCTCAACCCCATGCTGGAATCCGGTCTGATCGAGATGACCATCCCGGACAAACCCACCAGTCGTCTCCAGAAATACCGCCTGACCGAAAAGGGCCGCGCCTGGCTCAGGAAGGTCCAGCCACGTGTGCGGCGTAGCCCAGCGGGCGAAGACGTATGAACGCTCGCACTTTACTCGACAACTTCGACCTCATCGCCGACGCCCCTGGTGGCGTGCCGAAATTGCGCGAACTGATTCTCCAGTTGGCCGTCCGCGGTAAACTCGTGCCGCAGGATCCGAAGGATGTATCAGCGCAAGTGACGGGATCAGATGATACAACAGAGACTGAACCGAAGTATGCTATTCCTGTGCAATGGATCTGGACCCAACTGGGT
>JBAXRC010000177.1:0-5508 GCA_037131415.1 bacterium
CCCGCCCCCTGGCAACGCGGGATTTCTTTCCTGAAGCGGTGGCCTATCTCGAGTTCATGGTCCGCCTGACCGGTGAGAACCGTGATGTTCTGGAGCAGGCGCAGGCCCTTCTTGGTGAGCCCCGTGAGGATCGCCACAGTGGTGGTGAATCTTCGCGCCAGGGATCCCGTCGTCCCCGGCGCGGCCGGTTCTTCAGGCAGCGTCGGGATTCAGGGGACCGGGCCCAGGGCTCAGGCGAGATGTCGTAATTCTCTGACTCCCGAACCCGTTATTCCTGTTTCCGTTCCCAGTGCAACTCAAATACCGTGATTTCCGGTGGAGCGAACAAGCGGAGCGGGGGGCCCCAGGTTCCTGTGCCCGAACTTACATACAGGTCAAAATCCCGGCGGATGTGATAGAGTCCGTGGGTGTAGGGATAAAACAGGTACACAAAGAGATGAAATGGGAAAAGCTGCCCGTTATGGGTGTGGCCTGACAGCTGGAGGTTGAAGCAGACAACGCTATCCCGGAGAACTTTCGGCTGGTGCTTGAGCAGAATACTGAAACGGGTTCTGTCAGGAACCGGGATCAGCGCCGCCTCGTCATTGTAACACGGCAGATCGAGTCGATTCCCCTCTTTGTCATCCACTCCGGAAATCCGAAGGTATCTGTTGATGTCGGCGGTTTCGCCTCGTAACAGTTTGAAACCTGCACGTTTGTGAAAGGCCAGAGACTCGCCCAGTCCGAGATAATATTCGTGGTTTCCAAGCACCGCGAATTTCCCCAGGGGTGGCTGGATGGCCGCCCAGGCCTCGGTTTGATCCCCGATATTTTTCATCGATGTGTCCAACATGTCGCCTGTGCTGATCAGGATATCCGGCTTCAGGGTTTCAATGGTTCTGCAGAGGGTCCGGTTCCATTCGCTACTGCGCATCATTCCCAGGTGGACATCTGACACCTGCACAATCCGGATGGGATGACCCGGCGGAACGGCTGGATGCCCGAGGGGGATGGTCCGGATGCGGGGTGTCGATCCCTCGATCACGCTCCAGCCCGTTGCCAGAATAATCATGACGCAGAGCGACAGGAACTGTTTCCCGGGAGGAATGGCAAACCGGGCCGGATTCGTGCTTATTCCGGAGAGTAAGCGGATAATGATATTCCACAGATCCATGAGGATTCCAGCCATGAAGAACCAGAACAGCCAGGCAATCCATAGGAAGACGGGAAGGTTGAGCGTTCGGGACAACGCGGGATGCCCGTCATGATCCAGGAAGCGGGAGATGAAAGGAGCCGCGATCAGAAATTGAAAGGAAAGCGCCAGAAAAAGGCGGGTGACCCAGCCTGGCTTGAAAGCCGCAATGATCTTGCGGTACAGGTAGTAGTGCAACCCGGCATATCCCACCAGGATCAGGAGGAAAATGAGTCCGATCATGAAGGTGTATAGAGTGCGGCTTCAAGCGCGGTGCGCATGACGCCGATTGCGGCCGGTTTGCCTGTCCAGATCGTGAAGGCGGCCGCACCCTGGTGGAGGAGCATGCCCAGACCGTTTGCGGCTTGGGCGCCACCCTGGCTTGCGGCGAGGGTGAAACACGTTGAGGGCCGGTTGTAAACAAGATCGAATGCCTTTTGCCCCGGGCGAAACGCCTGCGGGGGCAAGGGACAGACATCATCAGCCTTCATTCCGACGGGGGATGCCTGGATCATCAGGTCGGCTTCATGGGTCCGGAGGATCCAGTCCTTCACGCTGGGTCCTGCCCAATCCACCCGGGTGGGCAGAGAGAGGGCGGCGATGTCCCGGGCAACGCCCCGGCAGCGGGATTCATCAAGATCGGCCAGGATCAGGTGCCTGGCGCCATCCCCAGCCGCCGCGATGGCGACTGCGCGACCGGCCCCGCCGCACCCGAGTACGAAGATCGTTTTGCCGTTGACCTGAAAATCCAGAGATTCCCTGACAGCAGTCAGGAATCCCAGACCATCGGTGTTGTGGCCAATCATGCCGTCCGTGGTGAATTGCACGGTATTCACGGCGCCGAGCCGCCGGGCTGATTCGGCGAGGTTTGCCAGGCCCTTGAATGCCACCTCCTTGAGGGGGGCCGTCAGGTTCACTCCGCCGAAGCCCATGTTTTTCATGGCCGGCAGGATCTCCAGCAATTGCCCCGGCGCCACGTCGAATGCCAGATAAATGGAATCCAGGCCGAGCGATTCAAAAGCCGCATTGTGCATCACGGGTGACAAGGTGTGACCGATGGGATGACCCAGAACGGCGTAGGGGCGGGTATGTCCGCTCAAGGCTTTCACGGTTCACCGTTCTTTCCGCGTTTTGTTTTACCTGCCTCACGCTTGAAGATCAGGCGATTGACGCAGGAAAGATAGGCCTTGGTTCCGGCCTCGACGATGTCCGTGCTGGCTGCCTTGGCGCTTATGATGTCATCCCCGAAGGCGACGCGTACGGTCACTTCACCCATGGCGTCTTTTCCAACCGTAATGGCCTGCAGTGAAAAGTCGATCAGCTTTCCCTTGATCGCGGTGATCCGGTCGATGGTTTTCAAGGCCGCATCCACGGGGCCGTCTCCGCATCCTGCATCCTGGAATACTTTGTCGCCCTGCCGCAGGCGGAGCGTGGCGGTGGGAACGGTGCCGGTGCCTGAGGATACATGCAGGTAGTCGAGCGTGAAGGCGTTCGGAATTTCATCCATCTGGTCGCGTACAATGGACAGCAGATCGTCATCGTAGATGTTCTTTTTCTTATCCGCGAGTTCGATGAACCGGTGGTAGGCTTTTTCAGCTTCCTCGTCGGTGAGCTTCATGCCCATTTTGGTGAGCTTGTCGCGGAAGGCATGTCGCCCCGAATGCTTGCCTAGGACCAGGTCGGAGCCCTCGATGCCGATATCCTCGGGACGCATGATCTCATAGGTTGTCCGTTCCTTGAGGATCCCGTCCTGATGAACGCCTGATTCATGGGCGAAAGCGTTGGCGCCGACGATAGCCTTGTTTCGCTGCACGATCATTCCGGTCATGCGGCTGACCATGCGGCTCACCCGGAAAATCTCGCGGGTCTCGACCCCGGTGTGGAGCTTGAAATAGTCCTGGCGGGTACGGATCGCCATGACAATTTCCTCGAGGGAGGTATTGCCTGCGCGTTCGCCGAGACCATTGATGGTGCACTCAACCTGGCGGGCGCCGGCCTTGACGGCTGCCAGGGAATTGGCGACACCCATGCCGAGATCGTTGTGGCAGTGGACGGAAATGATGACTCCCGGAACGCGGGCCTTTACGCGCGTTGTGATATAACCGATCATGTCGCCATATTCCTCGGGGATGGCGTAACCGACGGTGTCGGGGATGTTGAGCGTTGTCGCTCCGGCTTCCGCCACGGCGGTGTACAGATCCACGAGATAGTCCCGGTCGGACCGGGTGGTGTCCTGTGCCGAATATTCCACATCATCGGTGAAGGTCCGGGCGAATTTGATGGCCTTGACGGACCGTTCAATATTCTGCGCGCGGGTCATCTTGAGGATCTTTTCAAGATGGATGTCGCTGCCTGAGCTGAAGGTGTGGATTCGACGCTTGGCGGCGGGGGCGATAGCCAGTCCGGCCCGTTCAATGTCCTTCTCCATGGTGCGAGCCAGGGCGGCGATGACGGGCCCCTGAACGGATTCCGCGATCCGATGTACCGCCTCGAAATCATCCGGTGAAGCAATAGGGAAGCCGGCCTCGATGATGTCCACCTTCAGGGCGGCAAGGGCATGAGCAATTTCAAGCTTTTCGCGCTGGTTGAGACTGCATCCAGGCGCCTGCTCGCCGTCCCGGAGCGTGGTGTCAAAAATGATGACCTTGTCGTTGTCCTTTTTTTCGCTCATAAAAACCTCTTGGTCTCTTACGCTTGTCCCATGGCGATGACGCCTGAACGGGATACATCCAGAATCTTGAACGGCTTGATCAGATCCATGAAGTCGGCCACGGCCTCCTGTTCCCCGACCATCTGGATCACCATGCTGTTGGTTTGCACGGAAATCACCTTGCCACCGAACACGTCGGCCAACTCGATGATTTCAGACCGGTTTCCCCGGGTGGCGGAAAGCTTCACCAGGATGCATTCCCGGTTTAGGAATGCATCCTTGGTCAAGTCGGTGACCTTGATCACATCCACCTGCTTGTTCAACTGTTTGGTCACTTGCTCCAGAACCCGGTCATCTCCCGGGACCTGCATGGTCATGCGGGAGATGGAGGGATCGTGGGTGGGGGCCACATTCAGGCTTTCGATGTTGTAGCCGCGTCCTGAAATCAGTCCGACCACGCGGGCCAGGACGCCGGGCTGGTTGTCCATAAGGGCTGTGATGGTATGTCGGCGAATCAAATTTCCGTTGCTCATGGTCATAATCTCCTGTTTACGCTTACGCAAGTCCCTGAATCATTTCCGTCAGCGAGGCGCCCGGTGGAACCATCGGGTACACGTTTTCATCGGGCTTCGTGATACACTCCACGACGACCGGCCGTTTCATGGCCAGGGCCTTTCGAAGGGCGGGGCCGACTTCGCGCTTTTCCGTTACCCGCAGGCCGAAAGCCCCGTGGGCCTCCGCCATCTTGACGAAGTCCGGCAGGTAAGCCGGCGGTTTCTCCCGGATTTTCTCGTTGCGCGCCCGCTTGTCCGTGCCGAGGCGAACCGCCGAGTATTCCTTGTTGTAAAACATCTCCTGCCACTGCCGGACCATTCCGAGATAGCCGTTGTTGAGGATGACCACCACGATGGGCAGGTCATGCTCGACCGCGACCACCAGTTCCTGGAAGTTCATCTGGATGCTGCCGTCACCCGAGATGGCAACGACGTTCCGGTTGCGGCATCCGGCCTTGGCGCCGATGGCCGCAGGAAGGCCGTAGCCCATTGTCCCGAGACCGCCGGATGAGATGAACGACCGCGGCTGGGTATATTTGTAGAAATGGGCCGCCCACATCTGGTGCTGGCCGACATCGGTTGTGATGATGGCATCCCCCTTGGTGGCCTCGTAGATCTGCTCAATGGCGTACTGGGGCAGGATCCGGGGTTCCCGGGCATCATAGGTGAAGGGCGCATCCTTCTGCCAGGTGCGGACTTCAGTCAGCCATTCCTTGTGGTCAGCCGCCTCCACTTGGGGAAGCAGCGCTTTCAGGACGGATTTGGCATGGCCGATCACCGGAATATCCACCCGGATGCTTTTGGCGATCGCGGACGGATCAATGTCAATATGGGCGATGACGGCATGGGGCGCGAATTCCGAAATCTTGCCCGTGACGCGGTCGTCAAACCGCGCCCCGATGGAGATCAGGAGGTCACACGAGCTGATGGCCCGGTTGGCCGCAACGCTACCGTGCATGCCGGGCATGCGGAGTGCGAGCGGATCGGTGTCCGGGAATCCCCCCAGCCCGAGCAGGGTGGTGGTCACCGGAATTTTCGCCTTGCGGGCAAGGAGGGTGAGTTCGTTCGATGCGCCTGCGGCAATGACGCCGGCGCCGGCGAGAATCACCGGCTTGCGGGCCGCGTTGATGGCC
>JBAXRC010000178.1:0-5456 GCA_037131415.1 bacterium
GTATATCACCATGCGTGACAACTACATGGACTGCCCGGATCGCGAGCGGGCGCAGTGGTGGGGCGATGCGGTCAATGAACTTGGCGAGTCCTTTTATATGTTTGATCCGCCCGGTTATAAGCTTGCGCACAAGGCCATTCTCGAGCTGGCCAACTGGCAAAGGGGGGACAAGACCATGTATTCGCCCGTCCCGTCCGGGAACTGGGGCGCGGAACTGCCGCCCCAGATCCTCGCGAGCGTCGGGAAATATGGGTTCTGGTTGTATTACGTCTATACCGGCGATGTGGAAACGATGCGGGCGGTGTATCCGCATGTCCGCGATTACCTGATGGTCTGGAAGCAGGGCGAACAGGGCCTGGTGGTTCACCGCGCGGGTAACTGGGATTGGTCGGACTGGGGCGGAAACATCGATGTGAAGCTGTTGGACAGCGTGTGGTACCACCTGGCGCTGCAGGGGGCGATCGAGATGGCCAAGGTATCCGGGGCGGAAGGCGATGTGCCGGGATGGCAGGCCAGGCTGAAGGCCGTCGAGCAGGGGATCAATACGACATTCTGGAACGGGAAGGAGTATCGGTCGCCCGGCTACACCGGTGACACCGATGATCGCGGGAACGGGCTGGCGGTGGTGGCCGGGATCGCGGGGCCGGACAAGTATGCGGCGCTGCGCGAGGTGCTGGATAAGCACCGTAACGCGAGCCCGTATATGGAGAAGTATGTGCTCGAAGCCCTGTTCATGATGGGGGAGGCGCAGCTCGGCCTCGACCGGATGAAGCAACGCTATACCAGAATGGTCGGCAGTGAGATCACCACGCTTTGGGAAGGGTGGGATGGATATGGCGGCTGGAACGGCTATAACCATGCCTGGAGCGGCGGACCGCTGACGATGATGTCGCAGTATGTGGTGGGCGTGGGACCGGATAAGGTGGCGTACGAGGCGTACCATGTCCTGCCGCAGATGGGAAACCTGGCGAGCATCGCTTCGGTGGTCCCGACCGTGAAGGGCAACATCCGGGTTTCGCTGAAGCGTGAGGCGGCATCGTTCGGACTGATGCTGGACTCGCCGAAGGGGACGAAGGCTTTGGTCGGCATTCCGCAGGAAAAAGGCCGAACCATTGTCAGCGTGACAGTCAACGGCAAGACCGTATGGAAGAAGGGGAAGTCAGGCCGGTCCGTGCGCGGTGTTGTTTGTAAGGGTGAGGACGCACGATACTGCCGATTTGAGGTTGCGCCAGGCACCTGGAATTTCACCGCGGTGTACGAGCCGGCCTTGTGATCCAATTTGCCTTGGCATGGATAGGCCAAGGATCGGAAATGCGCCCTTCCCCGTCTGCGAACCACCCGAACGGGGGGTGACAATAGCGTGAGCCTTTAGTAGATTCATCGACTTCATTGTGGTTTCAGAGTTCACGATGCGATGGGGGGGGGCAATGATGAAGCGATATATGACGATGGCGACTGTCGCGGCATTGGGGCTCTGTCTTGCGGCGGTCGGCGAAGAAACCCGGCTGGAGGACCTGTCCAACCTCGAGCTCGTGGAGAACTTCGAAAAACCCCCGCTTAAGGATCAGGCGGCATCCTGGAAGCCCATGCAGATGGCGGGCGAGAAGTTCCAGCATGGGCTGGGGACTCATGCTCCGTTTATAGCCATGATCAGGCTCGACGGGCATACGCAGAAATTTCATGCCGTCGTTGGCGTGAATGGTCTGCATAAGGACCGCGGTTCCGTCGAATTCATTGTGACCGGCGACGGCAAAGTCCTCTTCCGCAGCGGCGTGATGAAGGGCGACGTGATGAAGGATGGCAAGGTGGCTACTCCCGGCGACAAGCCCAAGGTCGTTGACCTCGACCTCTCCGGCGTCAAGCGGCTCAAGCTGGAGGCGACCACCGCTGGCGACAACACTTGGGGCGATGACGCCAATTGGGCTGATGCGGTCTTCACCTGGAAAGACGTGGCGCCCAGGATTGTGGACCGGGTGGATGATGCCTGTGAGGATGATCCGGTGGCCCCGCCGCTGGTCAGGTCTCCCGATGATACCGCCTACCCCGGCGATTCCGCAAAAGAGGGCAAAGCCGATGAACCCCGGCCTGGCCTGCTGTCGTCCGTCCGTTTCCTGAAGATCCCGGCGCCTGCGGCGCCCAGCCAGCTTGCCTGCGAAGGGGTACCCGTGGCGATGGGGCTTGATAATCCCGCTCCGGTGTTCAATTGGGCCGGCGCTCCCACGATCCGGGGCATGAAGCAGGGCGGCTACCAGATCCTCGTGGCCTCGGGCCGAAAGGCGATTGATGCGGACAAGGGGGATGTCTGGTCGGTGCGGGATACGCAGTCCGCCCGGCAAACCGGGATTGTCTATGCGGGGCCAGCCCTGGCGAGCCGGACCCGGTACTGGTGGAAGGTGCGCGTCTGGGACACGGATGGCAACGTGTCGCCCTACAGCCAGCCGGCCCTGTTTGAGACGGCGATGCTGAAGTCGGCGGATTGGAAGGCCCGGTGGGTGGGCGGGGATTTCACCCGGTTGCGCAAGGAGTTCGTCCTGGATCCGTCGAAAACGATCTCCCAGGCGCGCGCCTATGTTTCGGGCCTTGGCTATTACGAATTGCGGCTCAATGGCAAGAAGGTCGGCGACCATGTTCTGGATCCCGGCTATACCGATTACAAATTTCGCGCCCTGTACAGCACCTATGACGTCACGGAGTTGCTGAAACCCGGTGCCAATGCGGTGGGGGTCATGCTGGGCGACTCCTTTTTCATCAAGTGGGAACTCAAGAAGCCGTCGGACAAGATGGCGGTGGTGCAGATCGAGGTGCGGTACACCGACAATACGACGGCGACCCTCGTGACCGATCCGACGTGGACGGGCAAGAACGGCGGGGCCCTGGTCTCCAACAGCGTGTATGTGGGCGAGGTCTACGATGCCCGGCTGGAGGATGCCTGGGACATGCCGGGTTATGCCGGAGTCGGCTGGGCGGCGGTTGAGGTCAAGACGCCGCCGCAAATCGTGAACGCCCAGCTGCAGGCGATCAAGGTGGTCGATACCGTGAAGCCGGTCCAGATGAGCGGCAGGAATGGCGATTACACCTTTGATTTCGGCCAGAATCTGGCGGGGTGGGTCAGGATTTCGGCATCCGCTCCGGCCGGCACCACGCTGAAGCTGGACTTCGGCGAAACGATGTGGCCGTACAGCAACCAGAAGGATCAGTATACGTTCAAGGGTGAGGGCGTGGAGACCTGGGAGCCGCGATTCACTTATCACGGGTTCAGGACGGCCAAGCTCGCCGGCGTGTCCGGACTCACAAGCAACAGTGTTGTCGCCTGTGTCGTCCATAGCGCGGTCGAGTCCGCCGGTGATTTCACCTGTTCCTCGCCGCTCCTCAATAAGATCCACAAGGCCTTTGTTTGGACGCTGGTCAACAACATGCACAGCATTCCCACCGATTGCTGCCAGCGCGACGAGCGCAAGGGCTGGCTGGGCGATGCCCTGGTCACGGTCGAGGCGGCGTGCATGAATCTCGACATGAAGGCTTTTTATGCCAAGTGGTTCAATGATATCCGCGATTATCAGGATTTCCGAAATACCAATGGGTCCGTAGCGAATATCGCTCCCTGTCCCACCCATGAGGTGACCCAGCCTAATAATAAAAATTGGGAGACTCAGGATATTCCCTGGAATTCGGCGGCAATTTCCATTCCCTGGGACCTGTATATGGCCACGGGCGACAAAGTGCTGCTCGAAAAACAGTACGGCATGATGAAGCGGTATGTGGAGTATATCCGTTCCATCTCGCCCGACCATATCTGCACCTCCGACCGCTGGGGCGATTGGACCGGCGGCCCTGTCGAGGGTGCGTTGCTGGCGACCGGCTACTTCTACCGGAGTGCAGACCTGCTGTCACGGACCGCGCGGGAGTTGGGCAAGGCCGGGGATGCGGAAACCTATTCGAAACTGGCGGTGGATATTAAAGCTGCCTTCAACAAGCGCTGGCTCAATTCCGGCCGCTATTACGGCAAAAACGAGCAGGCCGCCAACGCGCTGGCGCTTTCATTTGACCTGGTGCCACTCGAGAACAAGGCGACCGTGCTGGCCCGCTTGAAAAAGAGCATCGAGTTCAAGGGCGGGCATTTGAACACGGGGGTGGTGGGGACGCACTGCCTGATGAATGCGCTGTGGCGGACTGAGGCGGTGGAAACGGCCTACACCCTCGCCAATCAGACCACCCAGCCGAGCTGGGGCAACATGATCGAGAAGGGCGCCACGACGATCTGGGAGTTCTGGGACGGGCACGGCTCCTGGAATCACCCCATGCTCGGCGGCCCGATTGACGCCTGGTTCTACAAGGCGGTCCTGGGTATCTATCCCACCAAGCCGGGCTACGAGGAACTGGCGATCCGTCCTCAGATCGGCGGCGGCCTGACCTTTGCCAAAGGGTTTGTGCAGACTCCGCGCGGCAAGGTTTCGTCGGACTGGCAGGTCACGGGATCCGATCTCACCCTCACGGTGGGCATTCCCTTCAACAGCACCGCGGCGGTCAGTTTCCCGAAACCTGCCGACGGCAAGGTCACGATCTACGAAGGAGCCACCCTGGTCTGGAAGAATGGCGCCCTCGTGGCGAAAACGGAGGGAATGGTTGGCGTCCGTGAAGATGGTAATTACATCCGGTTTGTAGTGGGAGCGGGCGGGTATCGCTTGGGTACCCGGGCGCAGGGACAAGTGAAGTAGGTTTAGTGTGTTGGATTGAATGACTGTGAAAGGAGTTTGGAAATGAGGAAAATAATGAGTCGGGTCGGGTTCTCTGTTCTTATGATGGTTCTATTGGCCGGAAGCGTGGCCTGTGCGACGAACGCAGCGCCAGGCATCGCGTCCTGTGATCCGGAAAAGACGTCCATAAACGGGCCGCGTATTGTCGGAACCACGCCCGGCCGGCCGTTCGTGTTCCTCGTTCCGGCCACGGGCGAAGGGCTCAGGAAATTTTCCGCAAGGAGGCTGCCGGACGGCCTGAAGATTGATCCCGTCACCGGGGTCATCAGCGGCTCGGTTAAGAAAGCCGGCACCTACGAAGTAAAGTTGTCGGTCAAGGGCAAGAACGGCTCGGCTGCTTCAAAACTGGTTATCGAGGCGGGCGCCAACAAGCTCGCCAGAACCCCGCCGATGGGGTGGAATTCCTGGAACTGCTGGGCGGGTGCGATCGACGACACCAAGGTCCGGGCGGCGGCGGACGCGATGGTCAAGAGCGGCCTTGCGGCACACGGCTACCAGTACATCAACATCGATGACTGCTGGGAAAAGAACACCCGAAACGCGGATGGCGAAATCGTCCCGAACGAAAAATTCCCGGACATGAAGGCCCTGGCCGATTATGTCCACAGCAAGGGCCTGCGGCTCGGCATCTACTCGTCGCCGGGTCCCTGGACCTGCGCCGGCTTCATGGGCAGCCTGAAACACGAGGAGCAGGACGCCAAG
>JBAXRC010000179.1:0-5434 GCA_037131415.1 bacterium
CCAATACCGTGTCGCTCTTCTCGGTTATTATGCACGCTAAGGGAATTGCCGATGACAATGCGTTCCTGAATAATTTTGTCAGCATGCTCCGTGAGGTGGCGAAGAAGTTGGGCGTGGCACCGCTCTATGATCGGTTCGTGGCGCCTGGGACGGCGGTCGTCCACTATTCAAAGGCGCTGGGCAGGTCCATTACTGCTTCCATGAATGGCCTCGAGCAGGATGCCGCCTTTACACTGGGTGCCCGTGGATTGTCGCCGTTCGATGCCTCAATCTGGATCAATCAGCGGCCCTTGGGCGCCTTGAGTTTCAGTACTCCGGCGGAGTCTATTGAGGGACTCCAGTATTTGATGGCCGAGCGGGATTCCGAGAGCGGCCGGTTCGTCACCCAAATACAGGATCCGGTGCCCGCGCCTCCTGTTGCGCTGGACGCAGATGCCCAGAAACTGGTGGCGGCGCAGCGTGTGTCCCGGAGCGCCACAACCTCGTTCGGGAGTCCGCTGTCCTTCACGAAGGTCTACCAGTTCAAGATCACCCTGTGCGGAACCGAGCCGGTTGTCTGGCGACGGATTCAGGTTCCGGGTTGTTATTCGTTCTGGGATCTCCATTGCGCCATTACCGATGCCTTTGGTTGGCTCGATTACCATCTCCACCTCTTCACCTTGAAAAATCCCGCTACCGGGGAGCTGGTTCGGCTCGGGATTCCCGATGATGATGGCGAGGATGAGGAGTTCTTAGGCTACAAGACCCTGCCGGGGTGGAAGTCCCGGATTTCACGGTTCTTCCTGCCGGTCAATTCCCGTGCGGAATATGAATATGACTTCGGCGACGGCTGGCGGCATGAGGTGGAACTGGAGGCCATCCTGCCGAAAGAGGCGGGAGTTCTCTATCCCCGGTGCATTGACGGCGCGAATGCGTGTCCCCCGGAAGATTGTGGCGGGATCGGCGGGTATGAGAATTTCAAGCGTAGCCTGCGCGATCCCCGTGCAAAAGACCGTGCGGATCTGTTGCGCTGGGTTGGTGGCTGGTTCGATCCGGAGTGGTTTGACAAGGGGCTCGTCCAGTTTGGCGATCCGCGTGTGAGGTGGGATGTCGCGTTCCAAGAAGCCCCCATTCCGGAGGGGTTGCGCATGGAGCAATATCACCGGCTGGGGAAGGCCCATAGTAAAAAATTATGAATAAGTTGCACAAAGATCCGGCAGGTTCTGGAGAAGCAGCACGGATGCCTGTCCTGTTTGTCGGCCATGGAGACGCCGCGGACGATTCACGATTTCGGGGGGTTCCCCCAGGAACTCTATGACGTCGTCTATCCCGCCCCAGGAAGTCCGGCCCTGAAGGAGGACCGTGATTCCCTCGCTTTTTTCAACGACCAGCCGGTCGCGGGTTCATTGACCATGACATCGCTTTGCATCAGGAGCGAGGAATGACCGTGGCGCGGCGTTTGAAGCCTGCCCCAAAACCCTTGTCTCCTCTTCTCCAAAGCGATACATAATAACTCCATGAAAAGCAGGGTGCCCGGAAATGGTTGCAGTGATGGGCTCCTGATTCAGGCGTGTCGGGTTTGCCTCTCAACGGAGGTCGAGTTGTACCAGACGGTTGGTGGCAAAGCGTACTGGCACTGCCGTGACTGCCGGGCCGTATGGATTGACGCGGCCCACCTTCCGGATGAGCAGGCCGAGCTGAACCGGTATCGCCTGCATCATAACGCGCCAGCCGATCCCGGCTACCGGCGCTTTCTGGATCAGCTGGCTCAGCCACTGCTGGCACGACTAGCGCCTGGCTCCGAGGGGCTGGATTATGGCTGTGGTCCAGGGCCTGCACTGGCCCAGATGATGATTGAAGCTGGCCATTGTGTCCGGCTTTACGATCCATTCGTCCATCCCGATGCCTCGGCGCTTCAGGGTACCTACGATTTCATCACGTGCACCGAGGTGGTGGAGCATTTCCACCACCCTGCCGCTGAATTCGCCAGATTGGACCGCCTGCTGCGGCCGGGTGGCTGGCTGGCGATCATGACCTGCTTTCTGACTGACGACGAACATTTCGCCGACTGGTATTATCGGCGCGATCTGACGCATGTGGTTTTTTACCGCGAGGAGACCTTCCGGCTTCTCGAGGCAAGGTTCAACTGGTATTGCGAAATACCGGCTCAGAATATCGTGTTCATGCGGAAAAAAGGTGAATTTTCCGCGTAAATCGGGATTGCTCTTTTGCGATACTCGCGTGGAGGATAAGATTCACCGACTGCTACGCTCTGGGCTTATTGAAAACCAAGTCGCACCGCTCGCTTCCGCCTGGAGGGCGAGGCTTGCCGAGCCGCAGTCAAAATGAGCGCATAACTATCGAACCTCTTGCCTTTCAAACCGATTGTCCGCTTTTCATGCTCGCCAGTTGCCCCGGCTCGGCAAGCCTCGCCCTCCAGAAGAGGGGACTGGGCTCGGCATGCATTGCTTTTCGCGTGCTTTGAGGCATCTTTTTTTTGGGGCTCTATCGAAGCGGGTTGAATCTTGATTGCCGCTGACTCGCTTTTGTGGGAGTCGCCAGGGGGATTCCGGGAATCAGGGAGCGATGTAGTCCCGTCCGGTCAGGAGGCGGTAGGTTTTGCGGTACCGTGTCATTCGATCCCGGTCGGCGTCTTCCAGATTGTTGAGTCGACGCAGGTCCATGTTGTCTTCCAGATCCGCGATCTTGACCTTTCTGGCGATTGGATTGAATGAGGCGCGTGTAATATAGTCCTCGTATGATTCGTTTTCTCGCCTGGTCAGGCCATCCACGGCCTCGATGATTTCTTCGGAGAACCCCGCGGTCCTCAGGTCGGCAAGGGTGATGGCGCTGTCCTCGACGACATCATGGAGGGCCGCCACGATCCTCTCGGCTTTACCCCTCATTTTCATCATCACACGGAGCGGGTGGAGAATGTAGGGCTCGCCCACCTTGTCCGTCTGGCCCGTGTGGGCGCTCACAGCCAGTGCCAGTGCCTTCTCCAGATTCATGCTTGACCCATCAGATCGGTTTTCACGATGTCGCCGGGCCGGGTGCAGATATGGGGCCAGATCTTGCGGCCGGGATAGATGCTGGTGTGGATCCCCGTGTGGACGTGATCGCCGATGACGGCGCCAAACTTGTGGCGGCCGGTATCAATCAGTTTGCCGTCAACCAGGGACCGGTGGTTTTCGCCGTCATGGCGGAAGTTGGCGACGATCGTGCCGGCGCCGAAGTTCACATGGCACCCGATGACGGAGTCCCCGCAGTAGCTCAAGTGCCCGATATTGGTGCTTTCCATGATGATGGAATTCTTGATTTCAACCGCCTGTCCTATGTGGCAGCGGTCCCCGATGCTGGTGGAGCCGCGCAGATAACAGTTGGGGCCGATTTTGCAGTTCGCGCCGATGATGACGGTTCCCTCGATATAAACGCCCGGCAGGACGCGGGAGCCCTTGCCCAAAATGAGTGTCCCTTCATGGGTGGCGGAGGGGCTGAGCTCCCCTTCGATTTGGGTTTCCGTAAAGGAGCCGAGGACTTGTTCCTGAATGGTCAGAAGATCCCATGGGTACCGGATCAGGAAGCTGGAGTCATCCAGTGGCAGGGTTTTCGTGCCGATGACCTTCTGGGCGGAATTCCCGATCCAGGCGAGGAGCGTGCCCTGGGCGTCCCGGACAGCCAGGGGGATCTTGCTGTGAGCCAATTGAGTCAGCATGGCGGTTGACAGCCAGGCGTCCTGCCTCACGAAAAGATCGTGGCCGTTTCCCGTTTCGGCTATTTTAAAACCCGCTTCAAGCAACCGTTCCCGTTGGATTTGGGCGAGGGGCCGGTTGGCGATGGGGCATTCCCCCAAAGACCGTGACAGGGTTACGGGGTGACATGTTTCCGTAGTCTCCGCCTGGAAAATGATTGCTTTCATACCGGCTCCTTCGCGCATGGGTTGACCTGATTGCCGCCAGTATACCGGCCCGGCATAATGCCAGCCAGCCTGTTTTCAAGGACGTGGTAATGGGTCAGTTATAGGGGGGTGCCCCGCCACCTTGCGTGGCGGGAACCGAACATTTTTGCGCCCCGTGGCACAAGGCCACGGGGACGCCCCCCCACCTGTAACTGACCCCTTACAGATTGCGAGTTTTCTCTGTTGCGCTCGGGGAGGGGTGAATCTATTCTTGCCGTTTCTCGGGGGCCAGCCATGGGGGCGGTTTCCCGAGAAACGCTGTGAAGGGTATCTTGTGGTTGAATATTTCGCATATTGGATTACCGGGTTTCTCAGCCGGTCGATTCCGCGGCATTTTGCCTATTGGATTAGCTTGCGGATGTCCGACCTGTATTTCTTTTTTGACAGGCGGGCACGTGAGGCGGTGATGGACAACCTCCGTCATGTCATGGCGTACAAGGGACGCCACCCGACACGACTGGAATTGCGATTGACGGCCCGTACCACGTTCCAGTTTTTCGGAAAATACCTGGTGGACTTTTTCCGGTTCCAGAGCCTGGACGAGGACGATATCCGGCGACTGGTGAAGGTGGAGCATCCCGAATACATCGAGCAGGCGACCGCCGTGGGGCGGGGGGTGGTGGTGGTGACCGCCCACCTCGGGAACTGGGAGATCGGGGGAGCCGTGATGGCGGGGCTTGGCTATCCGATGAATGTCGTCGCCCTGCGCCAGCCATCGGCCAAGTTGAATGATTTCTTCCAGAAGCACCGCCGCAAGCGGGGCATGACGGTTATTCCCCTGGGTTCATCGGTCAAGAAAATGCTTGGGGCGCTGAAGCGGCGCGAGTTCGTGGCCTTGCTGGCGGATCGCGACTATTCCGAACACCGGGGCTTTGCCAACTTGTGCGGGGCTCCCGCCTGTCTGCCACGCGGGGCGGCGTGGCTGGCGGAGAAGACCGGCGCGGCGGTGCTTCCCGGATTTGTGTTCAGGAACGAGGACGACACCTTCCTGATGAAATTGTACCCGCCGATTATTCCGGAACCCGGAATGACCCATGAGGCCATTCAGCGCAAGATCGTGGAGGCCCTGGAGGACGGGATTGGGGCCTATCCCCATCAATGGTTCATGTTCCAGAAAGTCTGGGATGGAATCAGTTACGGAGATATGACCCGTTGAAGGATGGGCTATTTGACCGGTGCGGCTTCACCTGTCCGTCCGCATCGTGGACAGCAAAAGGAGTTTTTCCCCTTCGTCCGGTCCGTCGCCATCAACATCAATCCGCATTTGCATTTCCCTTGGAAATGCGCCTGTGACAGGGATTTCGTAAACGCGTGGGCAAGTTGCTCCGCGTTGTACATGATTTCCTTGTCACGGCGTTCAGCCATCTTCTGGGCCATTTTTGTCGGCTCTGCCATTTCGGTATTATCACACAGACGGCTGAGAGATGCAAGGAATGGATGGCGTAAGGGGTCAGTTACAGGGGGGGGCGTCCCCGTGGCCTTGTGCCACGGGTCGCG
>JBAXRC010000180.1:0-5390 GCA_037131415.1 bacterium
TCAGTAGGCAGCAGTCAGAAGTTGGGGTGAATTCTGACTCCTGACTACTGTCTACTGATCCTGTCTACTGACATCTCGTTGTCTCGCCCGCGGGAGGGGCTACCGCCGTGACATACAGCACGACGAATGAGGCCAGGACCCCGCCTTTTTCATCCCGGAAGGCCAGGTCATATTCCGTCGTGAGGCGCGTGAGCTCCATGCGGTTCAGTGGTTTGGAGGCACGGGAAACCGACCCGGCGGTAAGCCCCTGGGCGTGAATCGTCCTGAGAAAATCATCCGCGGACCGGTAGTGGGCCTGAATGGTCTCCACCTCGCTGGAAACCCCCTCGAATCCAGCCAACTGCATCGCGGCAAGGACTTCCGCTTCGGTAGGCAATCGACCGGTTGGCGTCTTTCCGGGAATCATCTTCCGCCGCAGGTCATGCAACTCACCAAGCGTTCCGTCAATCATCAAGGCCGCGCAAAATACTCCCTCTGGACTGATCCGCTTGCGCAGCCGGGCCAGCGTATGATCCAGGGGTATCGCCCAGTGAAGCGCCGAACTGCTCACGATCAGGTCAACCATCCGGCTGAACTCGCAGGTCCGCACATCTGCGACAACATAGTCCATCCCGGGGACATCCCCCCACCGTTCGCGGACGCACGACACCATGCCCTCCGCCATATCCATGACGCACAGGGGCGCATGGGGATAACGCTCGCGAAGCCTTTCGGTAAGAACTCCGGTGCCACATCCCACCTCAAGAATACGCCCGCCCCCGACTTTCGCAGGGTCCGGCATCATCTCAATCAAACGCGCCGCCACATGACGATGCAGTCCGGCTCCCCGCTCATAGGTCCGGGCTGCCCGTGAAAACCGCTGGGCCACAGAACTCATGAACACACCCCTTCTGCCCGGGCTGCCTCGGCAATGATTCCGGCCACACGTTCCAGGGTTTCTGGCGAATGCGCAAGGGTCACTGACAACCGGAGCCGTGCCGTGCCGCGGGGCACGGTGGGTGGCCGGATGGCCACCGCCAGAATCCCCTGATTCAGCAGCCTGCGCTGCAACCGGACAGCCCTGTCATTATCCCTCACCATCACGGGAATGATCTGGCTTTCCGAGCCTCCGGTAGACACACCCCTGTCCTGCAACCGTGCCCGGAACTCTGCTGCCCGGGCCAAAAGAAGACCACCCATTCCGGGCTCCGTCCTGAGAACCTCCAGCGCTCCGCAAGCCGCCCCCACCATGGCGGGAGGAAGTGCCGTGGAATAAATAAACGCGCGGGCTTTCTGGATAAACCAGGCCCGCATCTCAGGTGAACACGCCACAAAACCGCCGTAGCCACCCAGCGCCTTGCTTAAGGTGCCCATCGAGCAATTCACCGCCGCCCCAACCTTGTCACGACTGACCACCCCCGCTCCGGCCGGCCCGAACACCCCCGTGGCGTGAGCCTCATCCACCATCATCATGCCCCCTTCGCGTTCCGCCACATCGGCCAGCTCCGCCAACGGCGCCACATCCCCATCCATGCTGAACACGGATTCCGTGACCACCAGGCGCCGCCCGCCAACGGGGCACGCACGGCACAACTCGTTGAGATGACCGGCATCATTGTGGTGAAAACGATGAACCCTGGCGCGGCTCAGGATGGCGGCATCAACCAGGCTGGCATGGGCCAGACGGTCAATGAAGATGTGATCACCCCGCCCGGCCAGGGCGCTGATCATACCCACATTGGCCGCATAGCCGCTCCCGAACACCAGAGCCGAAGGATATCCCTTCAGGGTGGCAAGCTGCTCCTCAAGCTGCTGATGACAACTCAGGGTTCCCGTCACCAATCGGGACGCCGTTGCCCCGGCGCCATACTGCTTCACGGCCGCCATGGCGGCCGCCATGACACGCGGATCCCGGGCAAGTCCCAGATAGTCATTGCTGGAGAAATTCAGCAGGGTGCCGGCGCCACCGGCCAGTTCACCCCCCGTGCTGTCGCGGGGAAACAACCCACGCTCCAACCCAACATCACGCAGGGCCGCCAGCTCATCCTTGATCCATGTTTCGGTCAGTCGCATCTCGCCTATCCTGTCTCACCACGGGGAAAGTTGTCGAGATTATTCATGGAGGGAAGGAGGAGTTGAAGGAGGAGTCAGGAGTCAGAAGTCAGAAGACGGGCACACAGGCTCACACGCCCGGAGAAGCCGTCTTGAATCGGATTACATATCCGTAACAATATGATATGTTGCTACATAATTGTACTGTTCATCAGAAAGGCGGATTTCTTGACATGAGGATTTCTTCATTCTTCAACCTGCTTGTTTAGAACAGGTTGCGATAAATCGGATTCGCCTCATCCGGGAGTTGGCACACATCCTGTTAATGAACTATTGCGGCTGCGAAACAGCCTGAACTTTTAAACAGAAAACAAGAAAAGGAGACGTTATGAAAAAGCGGAGGATATGGTTGGGATTGGCAGGGCTTGGATTGGGTCTGATGGCGGGAGCATTGCCCGCCCTGGCGGGTGACGCGGACACGGCCACAGCGGCACCAGCGGTGGCCGCCCCGGTGGTTAACTCGGGGGATACGGCCTGGGTGCTGGTCAGCACGGCGTTTGTCATGCTGATGACAATCCCGGGACTGGCCTTCTTCTACGGGGGGCTGGTCAGGAAAAAGAATGTGCTGTCGGTGCTGATGCAGTGCTTCTTCCTGATGTGCGCAATCAGCCTGCAGTGGGTGGTGCTGGGATACAGCCTGTCGTTCGGACCTGACATCAAGGGACTGATCGGGAACCTGAGCTGGGCCGGACTGAACCACGTGGGGGTGGAACCGAATGCCGATTACGCCGGCACGATCCCGCACCAGGTCTTTATGATCTTCCAGATGATGTTCGCGGTGATTACACCCGGATTGATCATCGGCGCCTTTGCGGAACGGATGAAGTTCGCGGCTTTCGCGGTCTTCACCCTGCTTTGGTCTACGCTGGTCTATGATCCCGTGTGTCACTGGGTCTGGGGTATCGGTGGCTTCCTGAAAACGTCCGGCGCCTTGGACTTTGCCGGCGGCACCGTGGTTCATATCAATGCCGGTATCGCGGCTATTGTCGCGGCCATTGTGCTGGGACGCCGTCTGGGACATCCGCACAAGCTCTCGCCCCCGCACAACCTGCCGTTTGCCGTGCTGGGTGCCGCGCTGCTGTGGTTCGGCTGGTACGGGTTCAATGCGGGCAGCGCCCTGGCGGCGAACGGCCTGGCGGGCAGCGCCTTTATCGCCACGCACATTGCCACGGCGGTGGCCGGCTTGGCATGGGCGGGAATGGACCTGTTGTTCAACCGGCGCATGACCGTTCTGGGCCTCATTTCCGGCGCCGTAGCCGGATTAGTGGCCATCACCCCGGCGGCTGGTTTCGTGACGGTCATGGGTTCTATGTGGATCGGGCTGGGCGCAGGGGTCATCTGCTACCTGTTCGTCAGCATTGTGAAGGAGAAACTCGGCTATGACGATGCGCTGGATGCCTTCGGCGTGCACTGCATCGGCGGGATCTGGGGCGCTCTGGCCACCGGGCTATGGGCAACCACCTCGGTCAACAGCGCTGGCGCCAATGGCCTGTTCTACGGCAACCCGGGACAGTTCCTGATCCAGCTCAAGGCGGTGGCGATCACCGTGGCTTACTCCGCCGTGGTCAGCTACATCCTGCTCAAGATCGTGGATGTCGTCATCGGCCTGAGGGCGACGGAACAGTCCGAGCGGATCGGCCTGGATCTGACGGATCACCGTGAAACCGGTTACACCATGCTGGATTAAGAACAACGCTAACCAAATCATCGAAGGAGAATAAAAATGAAATACATCGTAGCGATCATACAGCCCGACCGGATGGATGAAGTCCTGGAACGGCTGACGGACAAAAAGGTTCACCTGGTCACCGTGACCACGGTCATGGGGCGGGGCCGCCAGGGCGGCATCGCCCAGGTCTACCGCAGCCACAAGGAAGCGGGAACCCTGCTGAAGAAGATCAAGCTTGAGATCGCCGTGAACGACGACTTCGTCGACACGACCATCGAGGCCATCACCGGCGGGGCCCGGACCGGGGAAGTCGGGGACGGAAAGATCTTCGTGCTGAATCTGGACGAATGCATCCGCATCCGCACCGGGGAAAAGGGCAAGGAAGCAATCGGATAAACAGACAGGGGCGGGTGGCGCAAAATCGCCACCCGCCTGGATTGAAACACAAAACGAAAGGACCATGAGACCATGAAAACAAGCCTCAAGATACTGACACTAGGACTGGCCTATATCAGCGCCGCAACCCTTGGAAACGCAACCCCCTCAACCCAGATCTGGATTCCCTCAACGGATATCCAGCCCTTCAACGTCTGGCACCTGGGGGTGGACAACTACCTCCGAGCCTCGGACTCGGGACGATTCACCCCGGGGGAAAGGGATCCGAATATTACCGATGTGGGATTGACCGTGGGCGTCCTCCCGCTCGAGAAACTAAAGGCTGAAGTCGGCGTGGACTATCTGGTAAACGGAACGGCATATGACGACAACCCGCTTTACTTCAACGCCAAGATCGGCATCCCCGAGGGAGCGCTCTTTACCAATTCCCTCTCGTTGAATTCGCCCTCCCTCGCGGTCGGCGGGTTCAACTTCGGAACGAATTCCAAGAAAAGCAGCGCGACCCGGACGGACCAGAACATCGTCTACGGCGAAGTGGGCGAAACCCTGCCCGCCTTCGGTGCCCTGCCCTCCCTGGGCCGGTTTTCCGTCGGCTATTATCAGGGGAACGGGGATGTCCTCCTGGGCAAGGACGGCGGCAGCGCCAACTCCGGCATCCTCGCGTCGTGGGATCGCAGCATGAGCGAGATCTCGGACAAGCTCTGGGTGGCAATCGACTACATGGGTGGCGACAACTTCAACAGCGGATTGAGCCTCGGCGCCTCGTGGGCCTTCTCCAAGAACGTCTCCGTGATATTGGGTTACGACATGTGGGACAAGCCCACCCTGGCCGGATCAAACACCTTGACCGTCCAACTGGATATTAACTTCCCGTAATTATTGCAATCTCTCCCGCCATACTCTAGATTCGAACGAATCAAAAGCTTGGCGGGGAGATTTCTATGAAACAGACAACACGATATCATGTGGCGCTCGTTTATAATGCAGGGGCGTCAGCCTCACCCGAGGTTCCGGAGGACACGGGGAGCACCGATGATCTCCGAAAGATGATCCGCCGCATGGCGCATGTGTTACGCAAGGGCGGCTACAAGGTCACCATCGTCCCCCTCGCCAACAATCTCCTCGCGTTCCAGCGCAAACTCCAGCGCCTCCGGCCCGATGTGGTCTTCAACCAGTACGATGATGTTGTCCATGGGGCGCTCTATGAAATGCGGGTGGCCGCGCTCGTCCAGAT
>JBAXRC010000181.1:0-5363 GCA_037131415.1 bacterium
GGGAAGGATCCAGGCGGCGAATTATGCCTATCGTGGCGCGGGAATAGGGTTTGTCAACATGACGGGCGCTTATGATTTCGGAAATGGAACCAACCGCCTGAAGCTGGATCCGTTCCTGATGGTGGTCGGGGGGCGGAATGCCAGGGGGAGGGTCGAATTTGATTTCAATCAGGATCTCTCGACCTTCGCGGTAGTGTCGGAGGTGGATCTTGCCACTGTCCTGAGGTTGATCGGAGTGCGGGAGTCGATGATCGAATCCTGGCAACTGGGTGAGCGGGCGCATGTGGAGGCGAGCGGCAGATTCAATTTAAGGGAGCCCGAGCGCTCTGCCATTGAGGCGTCCGTGGAAGGCGAGAAAATCGAATATGGGGCGGTTCGCGCGGACGAGTATGCGTTTCATTATTCAGTCACCGGACTGACGAACCACTTTACCAACATTCGCGGGAAATTGGGCGGCGGGTCATTTTCGGGATCGGCGATGGTGACAGCGGATCGATCCGGGTCCAATCGGGTTGCCCGTGTAAAGGCCGAGATTATCCATGTGGACGCCAATGCACTTCTCAAGGCGGTTACCTCCAACCGGCTCTGGCGGACGGACGGGAAAATGTACGGAACAATCGACCTGACCTCTGGCGCGGATGACGGGGTCTCCGGGCAAGGGCAGATGACCCTTCGTGATGCCCGGCTCCTGCGACTGCCGGTAATGGCGGGGCTGGTGGATGAGGTTTTCCGGCGGTTTCCGGGCAATGTTGAGTACAAGGAGAGACCGGTTGGCGCAAGTGGTTCGTTTGAAGTCAAGGGTGGCAGGGTGTCCAGCCGTGATCTGCGGATTGAGGGGGGTGTGGTTGATTTTGCTTTTCAGGGAAGTTTCGGAATCGACGAAACACTGGAGGGGACCGTCCTTGCGGAGTTCACGAAGAATCCCGGACTATTGGGGGATGCACTCTCAATTTTGCATGTCGCCGATAAAGGGATCGGCTTCAAGGTCGGCGGCACGCTGGATAAACCGGTCTGGAGTGTTTCTCGAAAAGAGTAGAAGGGGTTTGAGGGAAAATGACCGAATTTAGGAATCAAACAGGCCGCACGGTTCATATCCGGACTTACGGGTGTCAGATGAATGTCCGTGACAGCGAGGCAATCGGGGCGCTCCTGGTCCGCCATGGATACCAATTGGAGAAGAATGAAGGGGACGCTGATATTGTCCTGGTGAATACCTGCAGCGTGAGAGGCAAAGCTGAGGATAAAGCCCTCGGAAAACTCCGGCTGGTGGTGGCGGACAAGGTAACGCGGCCGGGGCGGAGGGTTGGCGCGGTAGGGTGCATGGTTCAGCGTCTGGGTGCGGGCATTCTGAAAGAGGTGAAGGGACTCGATTTTGCTGCGGGGACTCACCGGCTCAGCGCCCTGCCGGCCATGATCGATGCGGTGTATGCGGGGCGCGGTCCCTTGGTGGATATCAGTGATATGGAGCAGGAGGCTGAGTCCCTGACCGGGCATCCCGACGGAACCTTATCCTCTTTCGTGAATATTCTTCTGGGTTGCGACCGGCATTGCGCCTACTGCATCGTGCCGGCTGTGCGCGGGCGGGAATGGAGCCGTCCGGCGGAGAATGTGCTGACGGAAATCCGGGCATTGGCCGGGCAGGGGTGCCGTGAAATCACGCTGCTGGGCCAGAGCGTGATTTCATACGGCCTCAAAAATCAGGTGTGGCCGGATGGATACCATTCCCCGGGGGGATTCGCGGAACCCCTGCCAAGGTTGTTGGAGGCGGTCAGTGCCGTGCCCGGCGTGCGGCGCATCCGGTTCACCTCCGGGCATCCATCGGGGTGTACCGCCGAACTGGCGCGGGCCATGGCGGAGGTTCCCGGAGTCTGCGATCATCTGCATCTTCCGGTCCAGTCCGGTTCGGATGCCGTGCTTAAGCGGATGCGACGGGGCTATACGGCAGGGGAGTATCTGGCGGCAGTTCGACGCCTGCGTAAGGCGGTTCCAACGTTGGCGCTAACCAGCGATGTGATTGTCGGGTTTCCCGGGGAGAGCGAGGCGGACTTCGATGCGACGCGGCGACTGATGGATGAGGCGGCTTTTGATAACGCTTATATTTTCAAGTATTCACCCCGTGAGGGGACGCCTGCTGCAGCCTGGGTGGATGACGTGACGGCCGAGGATAAGGCACGGCGAAACCGGGTGCTCCTGGAGGATCAAGACCGGCGGGGGCAGGCACTCAACGAAGCCACGATCGGGCAGGAAGCGAGCGTGCTGGTCGAGGGGCCGAGTCTCCGGAACAAGGAGCGCTGGGCGGGGCGGTCGAGCACCAATAAGATCGTTATTTTTGATCCTAGCGAATCGGTTCACGTGGGTGATATAGTCACTGTTTGTGTCGAGAGAGTTGGACCCCAGGTTTTATACGGGACATTGAAAGGGGAATCACATTCATGATGACGCTGGCAGGACTAACAATCACAAGCGGAATGATCTGTCTAGGGCTGGGGTTTTTTTTGGCGGGGACTCCAGCGCTTGCGCGGCAGGCGCTTCAGGCGTTTCCCCGCAGCCTGTGGGCGGGCGGGATTCTGGCGGCGGTGGCGTTGGCCTGGTCTGCCTGGGAGGCCAATAACATGACCCTGGGGGTTATCGATGCCTATAAATCCTGGCTTTGGGTCGTAGGTCCCGTCCTGTATCTCCTGGTGATGTTCTTCATGAATGAGTTGCTGGCGGCACGGGCGCTGGGCGGGATTTTGATGCTCTCGGCCAGCCCGATACTGGAACTTCAGCGGGTTCATGAGTCGAGTTGGGCGGTTGTGATGGGGGTATGGGCCTATATCATAGTGGTGGCGGGCATGGTGTTGATGCTTTCGCCGTTCCGCTTTCGTCATGTGTGCGCGAAATTTTGCGGCACCGATTCGTTATGCCGCCGAACGGGGCTGGCGGAATTGGTTTCCGGAATATTGCTTATTGCCCTGGGAGTTTTAGTGTTTTGAGGCATGAACAAGGTTTCCCAGAAGCTTATTATTTTCGACTTGGATGGCACCTTGATTGACTCCTGCCGCGATCTGGCTGCGGCGGTAAACGGGATGCGGCACCATTACGGATTGTCGCCTCTTTCGGTGGAAACCGTGACAGGGTATGTGGGGAACGGGGTTCGTATGCTCGTGACACGGGCGTTACAGGACACGGATATCGATATTGATGAAGCGCTCCGTATTCAGCAGCCGATCTATCGCGATCATGTGATCGACCAGACAACACTTTACCCGGGCGTTCAAGCGGGGCTTCAGCATTTGCATGACGCGGGACATGTTCTTGCCGTGGCCACCAACAAGCCTGCGGAGGCCTGCGAACTGATCCTCAACCATCTCGGGATCCGCGATCTTTTCATCAGCGTCCTGGCGGGTGGTAATTTTCCTGTTTTGAAGCCCGAGCCCGATATGATTCTCGCCATCATGGCGACAGCGGGGATCAAGGCGGATGACACCTGGGTGGTCGGCGATAACTATACTGATCTGGAGTCCGCCCGACGGGCGGGTGCCCGGAGCATCTTCGTCACTTATGGGTATGGTGATCCCGGCCAGGAGGAACCCACCCTGCGTTGTGATTCCTTTTGTGAAGTAGTTAAGGTTTTCGATCGATAAGCATGATGAGATCGCTGCTATACAGACCGAGTCTTTACGCGCTGGCATTGTCGATTGTGTTTTTTGGACGCTCTGCAGAATCGGGAGCCGCTCAAACCAATGGAGTCTGCCAGACCAATCTGTTTGGGGCGGAACTGTCGGCGAGAACCTACCTTGTGATCGATCTGAGTTCAGGCTCCACGTCAACGAACTATCCGGTGGCCTATCTAGCGGAGCCCCCGGCCGGAGGGTGGACAGATGACTTCAAGGCGGGCAAGTTGGTGTTGCGCTTGATTCCCGCAGGGACCTTCATGATGGGGTCGACTGAAGTCGGTTCCGAAAAAGGGTCCTATGAGGAGCAACACGAGGTCGCCCTGACCCGGTCATTCTACATCGGCGTGTTTGAGGTGACCCAAAAGCAGTGGGAACGCGTCATGGGGGCGTGGCCGAGTTTTCACGCTAATCCAAAACTGCGGGATTCCCGGCCCGTGGAGCAGGTGAGTTACCTGGATATCCGGGGTGGGTTTGATGGTGTTGGCTGGCCCGCCTCCATAAACGTGGATATGAATTCATTCCTGGGTCGACTCCGGTCGCGAACGGGACGGGGCTTCGACCTCCCCACAGAAGCACAGTGGGAGTATGCCGGTCGGGCGGGGACGGTTACGGAGCTAAATTCGGGGACGAATCTGACCAGTAATGAGCGGTGCCGGAATTTGGCCAAACTTGGGCAATACCGGTACAGCCCCACGATGCAACATGGCGTTCCGGGGGTCAAATCTGGGGAGACGACGAAGGTGGGGAGTTACCTGCCGAACCAGTGGGGTGTTTATGACATTCATGGTAATGTCTCCGAATGGGTCTTGGATTGGTTCGGGCTGTATCCCGGCACGGTTAGTGATCCAAAAGGGCCTCCAACAGGAAAGTATCGTGTCTACCGGGGTGGTTCTGCGGGTTTCTCCGCAAATTTGTGCATCATTTCAGACCGTCGCTATGATGGCCCGGGGCTTCGCCATGTTTCTCTGGGCTTCCGCCTTGCATTACCCGAGGATCCACACCCATGAATATCGTGCTGTCACGCAAGAAACTGATCAGGGTGGCGGCGATGCTCTTTTTGCTGGCAACCTGGGCTCAGGCCAACCCCGGGGAGTTCAGCTATGCAACATACAAGGGAGCCGTGACCATCACCAAGTATCAGGGAGTGGACGCGGACGTGACCATTCCCGCCACGATTGATGGTTTACCCGTCACCAGTATCGGGAAGGATGCATTCAACGGCTGGCTGCAGCATGCCTGCACGAGCCTGACCAATGTTGTCATCCCCGAGAGCGTCACAAGCATCGGGGACAATGCATTCTATTACTGCGTGAATCTGCCGGCCATCAAGATCGGCAGGAATGTCACGCGCATAGGGTATCTTCCTTTCCGGCGGTGCAACAAGATGACGGCCATCACCGTCGATCCCCTCAATCCAGAGTATAGCAGTGTTGAGGGCGTCCTGTTCGACAAGAAACAGACCACGCTGCTCCATTATCCGGGCGGGAGAACGGATCCGTTTGTGATTCCCGGCACAACGACGCTGGTAAAGGAGTGGTCGCTGGCTGAGTGTTTCGGACTGTCGCGCATTACCGTTCCGGCCAGCGTCAACACCATCGAGCAATATGCGTTTTGTTTTTGCACAAACCTGACCGACATTGTCGTGGATCCGCTCAATTCCCGCTACAGTAGCGTGGAGGGGGTCCTGTTCGACAAGAGTCGAAC
>JBAXRC010000182.1:0-5358 GCA_037131415.1 bacterium
TCGTTCACTTTTTAGGCTCGCCAGTGGACACGGCTCGGCAAGCCTCGCCCTCCAGCGGAAACATTCAGAGTGAATGCTTTTTCAACAGGCTGCTAGTCAACATGGGCCGGCCGATTACGGCTCAAATTCGCTGCGGGGTAATCCGCTTTGTCTGATAATGGACTGAAGGGTTCCAATCCGGATTTCGCGGTGCATGGGAATGGGAACTGTGACCGTCGTTAGGCCTGTTTTTTGTTGCATGACAACATGGCTGCCGCGTCGACGGACTTTTGTGAAGCCATGATGCTCCAGGATCCGGCATAGATCCGTGCCGGAAAACACTCCAAGTTTAGGCATATGCGGCCTCAAACCGAGTCACAAAAACCTCATTATGGAGGCGGCTTTTAATCTCTTTGTGACTGGCGGATTCAAGGAATAATTCGACTGCCTCGCGTAGGTTGGCCATTGCTTTTTCAACAGTCTTGCCTTGACTGGCAATGTCCAGCTCAGGACAGAGGGCAACATACTCTTTGCCTTCTTTTTCGAGTACCGCTGTAAATGTTCCCAGTTTCATAGTCGTTCTCGTCTGCCATATTTGTGCTAACTCGCAGTATAATCTTAAAATGAAGTTTGAATTTCAAGCTTAAGTTCCTCTCTTCTGGAGGGCGAAGCTTGTCACGTCTTACATCTCACCCCTCACGTCTCACTCTTCAACCCGGCTCGGCGAGCCTCGCCCTCCAGGTGCCTTGCGCCCTAATGTTCAACTCGCCCCCCCCCCTGAACCCCGACCACACTCTTCCCAATAACCATTCTTGCCTCCGGGGCTGAAATAAAATAGGCTTCGAGCGCATTTTTCGAGAGGAGTATTATCATGATCGCACGGTATACACGGCCCGAAATGGGCGGAATCTGGGAAGACGGGAACAAGTTCGCCATCTGGCTCAAAATCGAGATCCTGGCCTGCGAGGCCATGCATAAGCTCGGCATCGTTCCCGCCGCCGACCTCAACCGCATCCGGACCCGCGCGGCCTTCAGCGTCAAGCGGATCAACCGGATCGAAGCCAAGGTCAACCACGACGTCATCGCCTTCCTCACCAATGTCGCCGAACATGTCGGCCCTTCCTCGCGGTTCATCCACCGCGGGCTGACCAGCTCGGATGTCCTCGATACCGCCCTGGCCGTCCAGATGCTCCAGGCGGTGGACATCCTGATCGCCGACGTCAAGCTGGTCCGCAAGGCCGCCGCCGCCAAGGCGCGCAAGTTCAAGTACACCCCCATGATCGGGCGCAGCCATGGCGTGCATGCCGAGCCGATCACGTTCGGGCTCAAGATGGCGCTGATGTACGACGAGTTCGGCCGCGCCCTGAAGCGCCTCGAGGCCGCCCGCGAGATCATCCGCGTCGGCCAGCTCTCCGGGGCGGTCGGGACCCACGCCCATATCGACCCCTTCGTCGAGAAATACGTCTGCACCAAGCTCGGGCTCAAGCCCGCCGCCATCTCGACCCAGATCCTCCAGCGCGACCGCCACGCGGAATACATGTCCGCCCTGGCCCTGGTCGGCGCCTCGGTGGACCGCTGGGCCACGGAATTCCGGCACCTGCAGCGGACCGAGGTGCTGGAGGTGGAGGAGTATTTCGGCAAGGAGCAGAAAGGCTCCTCGGCGATGCCCCACAAGAAGAACCCGATCACGGGCGAGAAGCTGTGCGGACTGGCCCGGCTGCTCCGCGGCAACCTGGTGGCCGCCCTCGAGAACGTGGCCCTGTGGCACGAGCGGGACATCTCCCATTCGTCCGTCGAGCGGGTGATCATGCCCGACAGCACCATCGCGCTGGATCACATGCTGGTCGGCCTGGAGAAGCTGGTGCGCAACATGGTGGTGTCGCCGGCCCGGATGAAGGAGAACCTCAACCTGACGCACGGCCTGATCCATTCGCAGCAGGTGCTGCTGATGCTCACCCAGGCGGGCTTCACGCGCGAGCAGGCCTACCGGATGGTGCAGCGCCACGCCATGGCCGCCTGGGAGACCCGGCAGAGCCTGCGCGGCCTCATCGAGGCCGACCCCGAGATCATGGCCAAGGTGACCCCCGCGATTCTGGACAAGGTGTTCGACCTGAAGGTCCATTTCCGCGATGTGGCCCGGACCTTCAAGGCGGTGGGTTTGTAAGGTTCGCATCTTCGAGTATGGGTGCTATGTCGGATAGGCTCAAGGTGGACGCCGACCTTGCTACTCTGCGAAGTCAGCGAAGTATGCCTTCGCTACGAAGCACGAGCCGGGCGGCGTAGGCGCATGGGATGATCATGAATTGACCAGACCGTGCCCGGAGGTCCCGGCCCACCTTGGAAACGAATAATAGAAACACTGATTTGAAAAAGGAGGCGAGTGTGAGCAAAAAAGTGACGAAGCGTGGTAACTCCGCGTATGCGGCATCGGGTGTGGATATTGATGCGAAGATGAACGGCATCGCCTCCATCAAGAGCATGGTGAAATCCACGCGGACCAAGGGAGTGCTCAACGACATCGGTTCCTTCGGCGGGTTTTTCGCCTCGCCCGGCAAGGAGAAGATCCTGGTGGCCAGCACCGACGGCGTCGGCACCAAGCTGAAGATCGCCGCCATGGCGCGCAAGCATGACACGGTGGGGCAGGACATCGTGAACCACTGCGTGAACGACATCCTGGTGCAGGGCGCGACCCCGCTGTTTTTCATGGACTACGTCGGGATTTCCAAGTTCGAGGGCTGGATCTTCGAGCAGGTGGTCAGCGGCATCTGCAAGGCCTGCCGCGAGAACGGCTGCGCCGTGCTCGGCGGCGAGACGGCTGAAATGCCCGGCCTCTATCCCCCCGAGGAATATGACCTGGTCGGCACGATCGTCGGGGTGGTCGACCGCCGCGAGGTGGTCACCGGCAAGACGATCAAGCCCGGCGACGTGATGATCGGGCTGCCCTCCTCGGGCCTCCATACCAACGGCTATTCCCTGGCCCGCAAGGTGGTTTTCGAGACGGCCAAGCTGAAGACCAAGGATATTTTCCCCGGTACGCGCAGGACGGTGGCCGAGGTGCTCCTGGCGGTCCACAAGAGCTACCTCAAGCCCATCACCACCCTCATGAAGACGGTCAAGGTGCGCGGCATGGCGCATATCACCGGTGGTGGGTTCCCCGACAATGTGCCGCGGGTGCTGCCGCCCACGGTGAACGCCGTGTTCGACCGCGCCTCGTGGAAGCTCCCCGAGGTGTACCAGTTCATCCAGCGGGTGGGCAAGGTGGACCGCGAGGAGATGTACCGCGTGTTCAACATGGGCATCGGCATGGTCGTGGTGGTCCGCAAGCAGGATGTCGAGAAGTCCCTGGCCATCCTCAAGAAGGCTGGCGAGAAACCGGTCCTGATCGGGTTCATCGAGAAGGGCAACCGCCAGGTCCGCCTTATAAATTGAAGAAGATCCTTACCACGGAGGCGTGGAGTTTGAGGGAGAGAAAGGCAATGTTTCGGCAATTTTTAAATCGTGAGTACACGATTGAAAAATTGCCGAACCCCTTTTCCCGGAACAAGTTCTTCTCTCCCTCAATCCTCCGCTCCTCCGTGGTAATCTCTTTTCTTCTCCTTCTTCTCCCATGCCTCTGCGGGGCCGGGGAGATCCGGATCCTTCCCTTTACCCGTGTTGAATTCACGAACGGGGCGCCGGTGTCGGTGGTGGAACTGCTGAATGACGGATCAGAAGCGGTGGGGATAGAGGGGGTCAGGGTTCAGGAGTCAGGAGTCCTGAGTCCTGAGTCCGGACTCCTTTTGCCGGGAGACAGTCGAGAGTGGCGGATGCCGGTTGAAATGCCGGGGATGCCGGGCAACTACCAGGCGGTTTCACGGGTAAGCTATGCGGATCTGAACGGAACCCGGTATTCGCTCGTTTCGGTGGCTGGCTGGGAAACGCCGGGTGCGCGGGCTGCCAACGAGGGGTGGATCGCGTTTTCGATGGCGCCCGCCTCCATCGGCCGTTCCGGCACCGTGACGGTGAGCCTCCTGTTGCTGGAGGATGATCCGGTTAACGTTACCGTGCGGCTGGTGCTGCCGGACGAACTGGGGTGCGCGAACCCGGAACGGCAGGTGCGGCTGGAGCCTGACACGCCCCGGGAGGAATCGTTTGAGATCACAAACAAAGGCGCCTTGCCGGGGTCCGTCTATCCCGTGTTTACCGTGGTGGAGTATGAAGCCGCCGGCGTTCATCACAGCGCCTCAGCCTCCGGCTCAGTCACCCTCACCCCGCCGGAGTCAATCGCCAAGTCCCCCTGGGTCTGGCTGGCGGGCGCCTTGGTGCTCCTGGGGCTGCTGAAAATCCGACCCATATCGAAAAAGAATTTACCGCCCGCTGTGCCCTCCTTCGCCAAGGCTACGGAGGGCAAGCTAGAGGCACAGAGACACAGAGAACCCCAATGTGGCGAGATTATCAGCCACGGAAATACCGTGGCTGATAATCTCGCCACCCGTCTCGGGGGGGAACGCGAAATGGAAAGGGGGCAATCCTCTACACACAACAAATCTTCCCTCGTAGCTCTTCCTTCAAGAGGGGGTTTGCGATTTTTGCGGATGAGGTACCCCTCATACGAAAAAATCGCAAAACATTTTCGGCTCTGTGACTCTGCGTCTCTAGCGCAGCGGGCGGTGAATCTTGATTTTCTTCTCCTCACCTGCATGACAGGGTTCATCATCTGGCAGTTGTCGCCCCTGGATTTGGTCAGCAACACCACGACGGTGGGGGGGGATACGCCGGCGCACCTGTATCTGGTCAGCCACCTGAAGGAGCAACTTTTCCAGCACGGGCGGATCATCTCGTGGGCCGATGGCTGGTGGGCCGGGTTCCCGATGTTCCAGTATTATTTCGCCTTGCCCTACCTGGCGGGGGCGCTGCTGAGCGTGGTGATGCCGCTGGCGGTGGCCTTCAAGCTGATATCGGTTGCGGGCCTGGTGCTGACACCGCTCTGCGCCTACTGGGCGGGGCGGCTGTGGCGCCTGCCACGGCCCACGCCGGTGTTGCTGGCCCTGGCGATGGTGCCGTTCCTGTTTGTGTCGTCGCACACGATGTGGGGCGTGAACACGTCCAGCACGCTGGCCGGGATGATCGCGAACAGCTGGAGCTTCGCCCTGCTGCTGCCCGCCCTGGCCTCGGCCTGCCGCGACGCGGAGGAAGGCCGGGTCCGGGTTGGCACGGTGATCCTCATGGTCCTGGTGCTCGCCTCGCATTTCTTCACCTCGGTCATGATGTTCCTGTGCCTCGCCATCGTGCCACTGCTGGGGAGAGGGAAGGGAAGGAAAGCTTTACCACGGAGAGTCGGAGGTTTTGGGGGAGAGGAAGAGGGGACAGAAGAGAATGTTGCGCGAATTTCACGGAGGG
>JBAXRC010000183.1:0-5316 GCA_037131415.1 bacterium
GCCAGAGCTGGCGGACGGGGGACGCGGCGGGTGCGAGCCGGGCGGCCATCAGGGGCGAGACGAACGCCTTCTCCGCGGATTTGCGCGACGCCAGCCAATGCCAGCCAATGCCGGCCACCGGAACCAGCCAGAGGAGGAACAGCACCCAGGGATAGTGGAATTGAAGGGTCATAGGATTTGCCTCCCCAGCCAGCTGTTGATGGCGGCCCCGATGCAGAGGAGAATGAGGGCCGGGATCAGGAACATCAGGAAGTGCTCATCGTACTTGTTGTAGAGCTCGGTATTGATGGGGGTCCGCTCGAGTTTGTTGATGGTTTCCAGGGTCTGGGCGAGGCCCTTGGGATCCTTGACGTTGAAATAGCGGCCACCGGTGGTGTCGGCAATGTTGCGAAGCTGTTCCTCGTTCAGGCTGACATCCATGTAGCCGATGGCGGGTCGCCCGAATTCGTCACGGCCCAGGGCCGGCACCCGGCCGGTGGTGCCGATGCCGATGGTGTAGACCTTGATGCCCAGGGTCTTGGCGGCCTTGGCCGCCTCGGCGGGCGGGATAAGACCCGTGTTGGATTCGCCATCGGACAGCAGGACCAGGAGGCGTGACTTGACCTCTGAATTTTCGAGGCGGGTGCAGCCCGTGACCAGTGCGTCCCCGATCGCCGTGAGCAGTTCCTCCTCGTTAAGGAGTTGCCCGGTGCGGCTGAACTGCTCGCGGGCGGTTTCGACCCCCTTGAGGCTGTGGAGCAGGGCATCGTGGTCGAGGGTGAGCGGGGCGCGGCTGGAGGCATACCCACCGAACGTGATGAGCCCGATGAGGTCGCCGGTCCGTTTCTGGACAAACTGGGCGAAGGTCTCCTTGACCACGTCGAGCCGTGTTTTCTGCTTGTCCGGGGTCGAGAAATCCAGCGCCTGCATCGAACCCGAGCAGTCCACCACCATCTGGATCGCGATGGCGTCGGACTTCCGGACGGTCCGCGAGAAAGTGGTTTGCGGGCGGGCGAGGGCGATGATGGCCAGGGCGGCGCCCAGGAGGTAGAGGAGGGGCGCCAGTGGGCGGAGGCGGGTGCGCCAGGTGGCGCGGTTGGCGGGAAGCCGGTGGAACGGCGCAAAGAGCAGCGCCTGCCGGACCCGCCTCCGGTAGACAAACCACGCCGCTACCGCCAGGGGCAGGAACAGGAACAGATAGAGTGGATTTCCAAAGGTCATGAGGGTGTCTCCCCGGCATCGGTTTCGATGTAGGTCCGGGCCGTGGCGAGGGCGCTATCCACGGTGGGGCGGTCGGGATGGATGCCTGCGTATTTGACGAGGTCGGCGGCGCGCATGAATTCGCGGAGCTTCTTCACGATGTCGGGGGTGAAGCGGGGATCGTGGCTGACGGCTTCCATGAATTCCTCGGTGGTCTGCTCCGGGGCCCGGATCGCATGGGCCCGCTCGATATAGAGGCGCACGATCATGGTCAGTTCGAAGTAGAACTCCTTGATCCGGTCATGCCCGATCAGGTCCAGCGCCATCAGTTCGGCCAGTTCAAACAGGGCCCGCTCACGGGGCGACATCAGTTTCAGGCGGATGGCGCGGCGTATCTTCCGGCCCAGGATCCAGGCGCCGTAGCCCAGCGCGGCCAGTCCCAGCCCAGCGAAGGTGTAGCCGATGAACCCCTTCATTCCGGGATAAATCCAGACAGGTCCCTGGGGCCCGGCGGGATCTTTTCCAGGTTCTTTGGCGAGGGGTTCGGAGTCGAGGACCACGGGCTTGGTGGGGAACCATCGCTCCCGGCCGGTGTCGGGTTCCTTCCAGGTGACGGCCATCGGGGCGATCCGGTATTCCGTGGAGATCCGGGGGGTGAGGCGGACATGGCGCTCCCGGATAGTCTTGCCGTCACTGGCGATAGGCGCCCCGTCGTAGCTGCCCGACACGGTGAACCCCTTGACGCGGCTCTCCAGGGGCGGGATCTTGACCGCGACATTGGTGGGTGCCGTTGTCCGGATGGTCAGGAGCGTGTCCCGGTCAAGCCGCACCACCGGCGGCGCAAACGTGAATTTAACCGCGACCGCCCCTCGCGAGGTCTCCTCCACCCGAGGAGCGCCGGACTCGGGCTTTACGGCAGTTTGCTGGTCACAGCCGAGAAGAAGCATTAGGGAGGCGCAGAGGGCAAATGCGAACGTCGAACAGTCAACAGTCAACATCGAACATCGAAGGAAATGACGCGGAGAGGCTCCCGTTCGACGTTGAATGTTGAATGTTGACTGTTCGATGTTCGATTTCATCTTTATCCCCGTGCGGCGCGGGTTTGCCGCTGATGGAAGAGTTTGTGGATGTCCTCGATGAAGGGACGGGTGGTGGACAGGGTGAGGGCGTCGATCCGGTGCTTGCGGAACAGCTTGGAAAGGGCCTCGGCTTCCTGTCGCGCGTTGTCGCGGAACGCCTCGCGGAGTGAACGCGAGGAGGTGTCGAGCAGTTCCAGCTCGCCTGACTCCGGGTTCTGGATTTCAATCAGCCCCACATCCGGGATTTCCGCCTCGCGCGGATCGGACAGGTGGCAGCAGATCACATCATGCCGCCGTGCCGTCACCCGCAACTCGCGTTCGAAGTTGTTGTCCATGAAGTCTGAAATCACGAAAACGACGGCGCGGCGTTTCTGGGCCTGGTTGAGGAAACGGAGGGCGCCGGCGAGGTCGGTGCCCCGTCGGGTTTCCTCGGTGGCGAGTACCTCGCGCACGAGGCGCATGGCGGCGGTGCGGCCCTTGCGGGGTGGGATGGATTTCTCGATGCGGTCGCTGAACAGGATCAGGCCGATCTTGTCCTGGTTCTTGATGGCCGAGAGGGCGAGGAGGCAGGTGACCTCCGCGGCCAGCTCGGCCTTGGCGCGCGAACCGGAGCCGAAGGACTGCGATCCCGACACGTCGACCAGGAAGAGAATAGTCAGTTCGCGTTCCTCGCAGAACCGCTTGACGAACGGGACGCCCATGCGGGCGGTGACGTTCCAGTCGATGGAGCGGATATCGTCGCCCGGGACATATTCCCGCACCTCGTCGAATTCGATCCCGTGCCCCTTGAAGACGGAATGGTATTCCCCCGAGAGGTGCTCGTCGACAAGCCGGTTTGTGATCACCCGGATCTTCCCGACCTGCTTCATCAGTTCTTTGACGTTGAGGGGCATGGGGCAGTGTTTAGTATTCAGTATTCAGTGTTCAGAATTCAGTATTAAGGGTTCAGGGCTCAGTAGTGGTCTGAATACTGAAAACTGAATACTGAACACTCTCTTATGGAACCGGAATCTCTCCCAGAATCTTGGTGATGATATCCTCGCTCTTGAGGTTTTCGGCCTCGGCCTCATAGGTGAGGATGAGGCGGTGACGCAGGACATCGTGGGCGATCTCCTTGATATCCTGAGGGGTCGCGTAGGCGCGGCCGTGGAGCAGGGCGTTGGCCCGGGCGGCGATGTTCAGGAACAGGCTGGCGCGCGGGGAACCGCCGTACTGGATGTGATGGGCGATATCCAGCTTGTAGTCCATCGGCTTGCGGGTGCAGAAGACGATATCAAGGATGTAATCGGCCACCTTCTCGTCGCAGTACACCTGGTCGAGGATGTCGCGCATGGCCAGGATCTGCTCGCCGGACATCACGGGGTTGACCTTGATGTCGGTCTTTCGGCTGAACCGGTTCATGATGCGGCGCTCATCGTCCTTGGAGGGGTAATCCACCCTGTATTTCAGCATGAACCGGTCGATCTGGGCTTCGGGGAGCGGGTAGGTGCCTTCCTGTTCCAGGGGGTTCTGGGTGGCCATGACCATGAAGGGTTCCGGCAGCGGGTAGGTCTTGTCGCCGAGGGTGACCTGGTGTTCCTGCATGGCCTCGAGCAGGGCGGACTGGACCTTGGCCGGGGCGCGGTTGATTTCGTCGGCCAGCAGGAGGTTGGTGAAGATGGGGCCCAGCCGCGGGGTGAAGGTGCCTTCCCGGGGATTGTAGATCATGGTGCCGATCACGTCGGCTGGCAGCAGGTCCGGGGTGAAGCTGATCCGCTGGAACTTGAGTCCCAGCGCCTGGGCCATGGTCTTGACCGCCGTGGTTTTGGCGAGGCCGGGAACGCCCTCCAGCAGGATGTGGCCGTTGGAGATCAGGGCGATCAGCATACGATCCAGGAGCCGCTCCCGGCCGATGAGGACCTTGTTGACCTCCTGCCTGACGCCGTCAATGATGGCTTTCTGTTCGTTGATGACATTCGCCGTACGGGTGATATCGTTGCTCATAGAGTTCCTTTTTTCCTGTTTCGCGTCCACTTCCTGAAATCCGTTGTCAGGGTGTTGGGTTGCCGGGTTGTTAAGGAGAAGAGCACTTTACCTTAACAACCCGGCAACTCAACAACTTAACAATCCCCTCATCCGCCAGTTTTTACTTGAACCTCCCTGGCTGGCTCCTCGCTGGCCTTCGGAACCAATATTTTCAGAACGCCTTTTTCAAAAACGGCCTGGACATCGGCCGGGTTGGTGGTGGCGCCGGGCAGGCGGAGGTGGCGCTCGAACCGGCTGGTCTGGTGCGATTCCCGGACGGTGGCGCCGCCGGGGGTGGTGGTTCGGGTTGAGGTGTCCTGTTCGACCAGCAGTTCGAGGATCGATTGGTTGAGCGAGACATGGATGCCCGATTGGTCGACACCCGGGAGGTTCACGGTGATCACATACCCGGACTCCTCATCGTGGAGGCTCAGCCCGGGCGTTATTTCCAGTTGTGCCCAGCCTTCATCGGCATCGAACATCCGGTTGATGCGGGATTGCATGGCCTCCATCTCATCGGCCGGATTCCACCGGGCCTCGGGAGCGGGCCGGTTCAGCTGGCGCTGGAGCAGGAGCCCGAGCTGAAGCAGGACAACCAGCCCCAGCAGCACCACGGCCGCCGTGATCATGCGTGATTTGGATGACTCGTTCATTGCCTGACCGTGAATTAGCAATAGCTGTGCCAATGAGGCGGAAGAAGGCAAACCGCAGATGAACGCAGAAGACGCTGATAAGAGGATACGGAAGAACAAAAGGCCCTGGTTGAAATGGCTATGCCTGCGCCGGATCACGACAATTTGTCAGAGGATCAGACAATTTGTCGTTCCGTGAAGACAGTAGACAGAAGACAGTAGACAGGATTCAGGATTTAGGATTCCGACTCCTGACTCCTGACTCCTGACTCCTGACTCCTGACTCCTGACTTCCGACTTCCGACTTCCGACTCCTGACTCCTGACTTCCGACTACTGTCTCCTGCCTTCTGCCCCCATTGTTTGGGCTTGCTTCACTGGGTGGGGGGAAGTAAAAATTGAAGTAATCGTATATTTTTGGGG
>JBAXRC010000184.1:0-5289 GCA_037131415.1 bacterium
GGCGGGATTCTCGGCACCCAGCCCGACGACCACCCCGTGCCTGCGTCCGGCATCATAGTCTGCAAATTCCGGGCGCAAGCCCAGCCCGCTCGCGGGAATCACGCCGATCCCCCGCCAGGCCGCGTCGACTGGCTCCAGATACTTCGCCATCAGGGACTGGGCATGCACATTGCCCTGCGCCGTGACGACACGGGCGTAGAGGTTGGCCACCGCGGCCTCGCCGCGCGCGGCCTGCTCGAGGATGCCGAGGATTCCATAGAGGATATCGAGCGGCTCAAAGCCGGCCACCACGCAGGGCACCTTCCAGGTTTCGACAAAGGGCTTGTAGGCATCCGCCCCGATGATCGCGCTGACATGGGCCGGGCACAGGAACGCATCGATCCGGATCTCGGGATCCGACAGCAGGGCCGTCAGCGCGGGCGGCACCCGCTTGAACGCGGTCAACAGGGAGAGATTCCTCAATCCCCGCCGGATCGCCAGCTCGAGCATGGCCACCACCGGCGCGGTCGTCGTCTCGAAACCGATGGCCAGGAACACCACCTCGCGTTCCGGGTGGGCCTCGGCCAGCTCGATCGCCCGCATCGGCGAATAGCCGATTTCAACGGTACCGCCGCGGGCCCGGCACCCGGCCAGGCTCGAGGACGAGCCCGGCACCGCGATCATATCGCCGAAACTCACCACGATCGCCCCCCGCTCCGCCAGGGTAATCGCGATGTCAATGTAGCTGGTGGGGGTGACACAGACCGGACATCCCGGCCCGCTGATCAGGGTAACGTTCTTCGGAAGGATGTCACGGATCCCGTAGCGGGCGATGGCCATGGTATGGCTGCCGCACACCTCCATGATATTGACCGGGCGGTTCCACGCCTGGAGCCCCGCCGCCACCGCATCGAGCCGCGCCCGGAGTCCCGCCGCCACCGCCGGATCCCTGAATCCGTCAATGTATTTCATGGTGCCGCTTCCAGCGCGTTCTTCTGCCACTCCGCGATTTCCGCAAACACCGCCAGAATGGCGTTGGCCTCATGCTCGTTCATGCGCTCGATGGCAAATCCGGCATGGACAATCACGAAATCCCCGTTTTTGATATCGGGCACCAGCAGGAGATTCACCTCATGACGGCTCCCATCGAGCTCCGCCACTCCGGTTCCATCCCCCCGGATCTCCATGATTTTCATCGGCACAGCCAGGCACATAAGACGCTTCCTTGATCAACGTGGGCAATAATCCTGCCATTCCCGGCAGGTTCCGTCATCTACTTTCTCGCCCAGAAAAACTGCCGGGGAACAAACACGCGTGCGGTCAGGAACCCGCATTAAGCCAATTGATGGCCTTGTCGACCGTCTCGACCGCAGGCAACTGATGCCCGCCCTCAAAACGAAAAACCTTCACGGTACACTGCTTGCTCTTGAGCGCCCTGGTATCATCGGCCTCCCAGCCCTTCGCTGAACTGTCGGACGCTCCGTTCACCATGGCAATGCGCATATTCCGCTGGTAAGGCTTTTTATGGAACTCCTTCCCTCCCAGCCAGCCCCCGAACGCGAGGATCCCGCTGCATTTATCCTTCATCAAATAACTCAGCCGGTAAAACCGCATCGCCCCGCCGGAAAAGCCGCCGTAATAGAGGCGTTTCGGATTGTAGGCCAGATACTTGTGCACATCATTGAACAAGTCCCTCGTAATCCGGTCGCCCTCGTCATCCTCCATTCCGTTCTTGACCATATCGCATCCCACAACCATCCAGCCCACCTTGTCGGCGCTTGCCTTGACGGCATTCATCATACCCTGGCCAGCACAAGACCCGATACCGTTTTCAAATCCAATTGACCGCAGATCCGCCAGGGTCACCCATGTGCTCGATTCCGCCATTTCAAAGGGAGTAAAATCGCTTGCACAACCAGTTTAGCATTGGTGTTTTTGAAAAGAGAAGGAAGTATCGTAGGGCAACCATACCCAATCCCGCTATTTTCTAGTTTCTAGGTCTGCCCCTGGCGCCCCCCCTGCCGCCTCCTGCGGGACCACAGTAGCCAGAGAGCAGGAAGAATGAGCCAGAGAGCGGGAGGAGCGGGGGCCTTTTCGCTCTTAACATTGTCGAATTCCAAGGCGTGATTCGCGCTCAGGGATTGTTTTTCCGTGCGCGCCAGCATCACGTCCTGTGACTGGGTTTCCAGCACGATGAATGCCGCCTCCGGAATGAGCAGGCCTGCGGTGCGTGTATCCTTGATCAAGTCTGGTAAGGCGGCCTCCACGGCTGCAGGGGTCCAGACCAGAGCACGATGGCGTGACCACAGCGAGAGCCCTGCCAGATAGGCCGGATCATGGCAGGCTGCGGGAGCCTCGATCTTCTCGAACTGGCCGATTGCGGGATTCCAGAGCTGCCAGCCCGCCGGATCAGAAGCAGGGGCAAAAATCAGGGAGTTTTTATCGGGACTAACCCAGATCGTCTTGGCGCCATGACGCAAGACCACGATGGTGGACGGAATAAACTCCGCAGGTTGAGTCGTGGTTGATGTCGCGTCATGAAACGAGACACGGTTCCATCCATTGCTGCTGAAAAGGGCGTAGGCGGGCAGGTCGGGGGCCAGCCGGGTAAAGGGCGCCAAACTGATGGAATGCGAAGGACTGGAGCCGGGTGCCGGGATGACCAGAAAAAGTGAGGCAAACCCCGCCGGCTCAGGGCTGTGTACCGCCGATTGTTGGGAAATGAGAACGCGCGCAATGACCCGCTCAGGGCAGAAGCCGCCGTTGCAGGGGAGAGTTCCGCCCCGCTGAATGGCCGCCATCGCCGCTTCACGTGACAGCGGTTCACCCGAAAAATCTTCCTGCTCATAATTTGCCCAGGTGATCCGCACCCGGCCAATGAAAGGAGGCAAAGCGGCCAATGCGGCACGGGCCCTCTCAGCGATGACCTCCCGATTGGTTTCTGCACAGGATGAGTGGTCAAGGATCAGGTGTGCCACGACTTCGCGCCGCAAGGAAGGCCAGTTGGTTATGACACTGGCGGGTATGATCAGAGCGGTCCCGCCGCCTGCCAGTGGTGCAGCTATGGAGACGGACTCAGACGCCGCAGGAGACAGGTCAAGAGGGAGCGAGGTATCGGCGACCCGGATGGACGGGTGCACCATGGACGGGAAACGGAAACGCAGGCCGCATTTCCGCTTCTCGTTGGGTGCGAAAGGATACACCCGCAGGCGGATATGCTGGCCATCTTCATAGACGACCAGTCCGGGATCACGGCGCGTCATGTCCCGGATCATTTCATACACCCAGGTTGCCGCCTTCCGTTCACGGAGTTGAGCCGGTTTGTTGGTGCCGTTGACATCAAGCCAGAAGCCCGTCACCTGCACGCCCTCGGGGACTGTAATCCTTTCAGAGAACTCGCCATTCGCACCGCCGCGATTCTCCAGCACGAACCGGACTTCGGTTTCGGTCATGCCGTTGGTCGCCTGGCTTTGCGTTTCATGTGAGGCCACCACCACCCCGCGGGTGATGTTTCCGCCCCGAGTCTGGCGCAGGTTCCGGTTGCGCCCTCCCAGGAAACCATTGCCCCATAGACTGGACTTCGGGGCGGTGTCTTTTGCTTTCCCGAGCAGGCTTTCCCGGATCAGGTCGGCCTTCTCATCCGGCAACACCATCCCGTGAAAGACCATGGCATCATAGACGTCGGATACATACGGCAGGTAGATGCCCTGCTTCATCTCATCCATGCGGTCAAGAGCCCTGCGGAGTGGGGCCGACTTTACGGCAACCCGGGTGGCGGTGTAGTCAGGATTGAACACCGCATCCACGGCGCGGGTCAACGTGCGCCGATCGATCTCGTTTCGAAGCATCATGGCGGCAGGCAGCACCAGGAGGCACGCGACAAACACCGCGCCCATGCGGCGGGTGCCATAGTACGTCGCCAGTAGCCGACCCTGATCGATGAGGCGGCGGGTGTGGATGGCAAACAAGAAAAGAGGCGCAAGAATCAGAAATCCGGCCCCGGCCGCAATCATGGCCAGCAGGGAAAGCGGCAGGAAGGGCAGGAACACGAGAAAGAAATAGACCGTAAACGGGTAGAATACCGCGCGGGCGAGCCAGCCCGGCAGAGCCCACCGGGTGCCCGGGCGGAAGGGGATCAGCAGCGCGATGGCGTTCAGGATGGTCATGAGATATACCGATACATCCTGAAAGTCATACGGAAAAGGAATGGTGGCGTTCAGCGCCAGGCCGGCCAGTGGCGCTACCAATCCGGTGGCAAGCGGGAGCACCCACTCGGACCAGCTCCGGCGTTGGATCAGGTCGTGTAACCGCAGGATCAGCCGGAGTGTGGCAATCAGAATAAAGGCAGTGCCGGTCACCATGGCGGCAATGAGCAGGTACTGAAAAGAATCATGCCAGGTGAAGGCTCGCGACAGACGGGCTATCAGGGATCCGAAAATGAAGGCTCCGGCGGGAATCAGGACAATGGTGGCGAGTGAGACCCCAATATCAACAGAGGAGGAAAGCCCCAGTTTGATCCGCGCCAGACGTACAAGCATCAGGAAAATGACCGGCATCATTAGCGAGAATTGATAGAAAGTCAGTTCCGACGGCTGCAGCATCCAGAGCGATACGGTCGCAGGCAACAAACGGTCAATGCTTTGGAGGAACAGCCACAGATAAGCGATATGGGAGGCTATCGCCGCCAGGGCCAGGCCAATGCCGATCGGTTTCCCCCTCGCCCGTTGTACCACCAGGGCAAGGCAACCGAAGGCCAGGAGCGACAGTTCAATAATGCCGAGCGTAATCGCCCGGGTGATCTGGGAAGGGGACATGTCGCCTTGAACCAGAATCCAGGCGCGCCAGTTGAGTGCGACGAGTAGGGCCTGAGGTAAAATCCAGGCCCAGCTCAACCATGCAAATTTCAAATCGTCAGTCCGCTCCTCATGTGGTGTATTCATAAGTCGTATCCTTTCTCGTTTTCAATGTCATCAACCAGAAAATGAAGGTAAGCCCTGTAAGAAATGTGACAACGCCCACCGCCATATGGGCGACAGGCCAGAGCATGGATGGCAACAGGTTCTGGGCAAAACGGTCCGTATGCCAGCAGGCGACTAGTCGTAAGGCGTTAATCACAATGGTCAGGATCCATGCGGCTGGCAGCACAAAAAGGTGGGCATGCATACGGAGCCCACGCCACGAGATGAGCAGGCTGAGAAACCCGGTCATCAGGCAGTAATAATCCACTGCGGCGCAGGCCGGGACCACCGTGAGATCCAGATCGGATCCGAGCAGGCGGAAGTCATCCCCGTCCTTTACGCAAGGGGTGCC
>JBAXRC010000185.1:0-5284 GCA_037131415.1 bacterium
CGGATGCCCGCACATCAGGAGCGCCCGCCGCGCGCCGGGAACAAAAGTGCTTTTTATGCGACCCTGCTTTGCGCGGGTCAGGGCGAAGCCCAGCGCAAAACAGGGTGTGAGGAGCTTGCGACGAACGAACGCATAAAAAGTCTTTTGTTTCCGGCGGTGAGCCCCGCCTGCCGGGGCGAACGTACGTGCACAAAACGTGACGGGCTTCGCCCTGAGCGATCAACCAGGACATTCCCGAGATCATTATGGTCAAAGGCGAAGGGGGAAACCGGCGCGGTTTGTGCAAGGCGGGCGCGTACCAGGCGAGCGTGCCCACGGCACGCGAGCTCTTCAGGGCCTGACGCGTTGGAGCGGAATACTTGGACGCTCGAATGCGTCGGGGTCATATTCCGAAATGATGCGCCGCCACGACCCTGATCAAGAGATTGGAATGATCATAGAGAGTCCCGGCGGCGCCACCTGTAACTGTCAGGGGAATGAACAGAGGGAAAGTGAGAAAAACAGCCGCACCCGTCGTAGGGCTACGACCTGTGCGCGGTTATTCGGTCGCCATTTCGGATGGGAGCGCGGCCACATGCGTCAAATCGCTACGAGGAGAATTCGACCAAAACTACGACAGGAGTTTGGCCCGCAACACCTTTTCCAGCACGGCGCATGACAGCGGCGGAGTCGTCAGTGTTGAGTCAGTAGAGAGTCCGGAGGATCGCAGGCTATTTCCCGGTTTCTTGACCTGCCCCTGCTCCCTCTCCTGCATATCGATCCCACTGGAGAAGCAGTCGTCTTCCTGAAAGAGGATTAAGCGAAACAAAACCCTTATATTTCGAGGCTTTGGTCCTAAATACTTCAGGATCTTTTACTGGACCAATTGATATGTATGTTTTCCCATTCAAGGGCATAGCACTACGAGTGGTTCTCTTTTCATCCGCAAACAAGATTAGCTTACTCATTAACAGTTCGCTCTGCTCAATGGTCAACTCCTTGTCTACGATCACCTCAACCATCTCATTCGGCCCATAAACCGGTATCACCACATAAGGCTCTGAACATGAAGACAAGAAAGACATCAGAAGTAAGCAAGCCAATCGAAATAAAACTGACCACGGCATAAAAGACTCCCGCTTCCTGATTGTCTCTACTCGCCGAACATGGCATTGCAGACCTTGTCCACACCGCGTTCTAATTTCGCCTGCAATTTGATGGCATCGATCAATCCAGGAATATTCTTGGCGTTCTTACCCCAGCGAATATATTTCCACCATTTAGGGCCCAACCCGACACCAACACCAATAATAAAGTCCTTATGCACAGGGAACCCGATCGAAACGCTCAATTCCTTCGTGCTGATAATTTTTGAATCGCAACGGCACGTCTTTTTGCACGATCCTTTTATTGCCACGTTTGCGGAAGCTGTGGCATCACACTCGTAACCTCCAAGACCCAAATACCATGGAAGAAGCCGAGGCTTCCACCTGCATTCTCCGATTGACACGTTAATACTCGATAAATCAACGTCATAATCGAGATCACCATCAACCGTGCATACTGGATATGAGACTGAAGGCCAGCCAAAATCCCCAGGATCATTTGTGAGCCCTAGTGTAGTGTCTCATAAACGACTGGTGTTATTCCTTTTCCGCGACCTCTTTCGTGACCTGGGTCGTGTGCAACCAGGTTGAATCTGTTCCAACGTCTGCCGACATCGCGTGAGTTTTTCGACAATGGAATCAACTGTGGCCGTCCACACAAATGGTTTTGGATCTTGATTCCATGCCGCCATAAACTCCTCAATTGCCTGGATCAAATCGTCGACACTGCAGAAAGCCCCGCGCCGGACTCTTTTGCCCGTCAGTTCCCCAAACCATCGCTCCACCAAGTTCAGCCAACTGGAACTGGTCGGCACGAAATGAGGCACGAACCGAGGGTGGCGGGCCAGCCAGCGTTGCACCCTCGGATGCTTATGGGTGCCATAATTATCCATGACCACGTGTAGCACCACATCCCCGGGGAACTCTTCATCCAACCGACGCAGAAACTTCAGGAATTCTTGATGTCGATGACGGGCATAGCATTGCCCCACCACTTTGCCTTGGGCAATTTCCAAGGCCGCAAAGAGCGTGGTGGTGCCATTTCGCTTGTAATCGTGCGTGATGGTGCCGCATCGCCCTTTCTTCATCGGCAGGCCGGGTTGCGTACGATCCAGCGCCTGGATCTGGCTTTTCTCATCTACACACAACACCAATGCCTTGTCCGGCGGGTTCAGATAAAGCCCAACGACATCGGTAAGCTTTTCCAAGAACCTTGGATCACGGGACAGCTTGAATGTCTTCGCGCGATGCGGGCGTAATCCATGCGCCATCCAAACACGATTGACCGTCGCCTTGCTCACGCCTTGAGCCTTGGCCATGGCGCGACAACTCCAGTGCGTCTGCCCAACCGGCTGACTTCGCAATGTGGCGTTGACTATCGACTTCACTTTCCGGGCAGAATACACCGGTTTGCGCCCCCGTCCGGAGGCCACTTCCCAAAGACAGTCACACCCTTCCGCATGAAACCTCTGCCGCCACAAGGCCACCGTCTTGTAGTTGATCCCAGATTCGCGGGCGATCACCTTGTCTTGTCGCCCCTCTGCCGCCGCCAAAATAATCCGGCACCGTTGCGCGACTTGTTGAGGAGTTTGATGAGCCGCAACCCATCGCGACAATTCCAGACGATCCGTGTCGTTAAGAGTGATTCCCATGGCTTTTCGTGACATTCCAAAACTCTGTCACAATTCCTGATATAACACCAGTCATTTATGAGACACTACACTAGCATATCCGTGTTATTGACTGGACCGTTTTCGATAAAGCAAAATAAGTTGCAGCCACCCTCTTCTTGGATCGGATCGCGGGACGCCCATCTGCCTAACTCCGGGATGTACTGCCGATAGCCGTAATACAGTAATCCTGTTTCCGAATCCGTGTATTTCGTGGAAAGTACCCAGTCGGTTTTGGGGCCCCCATGCGGTTTTCGATGTACACGGTGATTCTCGGCAGTGCGGGCGCCATGCACGGGAATCTGGGTCTCGATAACATCTACGGTTGTCAGAAAGTATCCCATAAGGACAATGATTATTTGCCGACCGCGTCGTGCAATCCCAACGTGGAGCGAATTTCCAATCGGCAACGCTTCATGATTTTCACCGCTAAAACGGCTTCAATTCGGTCAGCGGACTCGCCTGGATATCGGAACTGAACAGCATATTGAGACAAACGCTTCAAGTCATCACGCATCGCGGCCCAAAGGGGGTAACAATCCAGGCAATCGCTCAACAACACGTTAAGATCATGTGTCTTTGTGAACGGTTTGCCCTTTTGGACTAGCACCGCCTTCATGTACTTTTCAAGGCACTGTTGGGCATGGAAACAAACGGCGTTATTGGCGGGATTCTTGCGCACCCGGACCTCCCGAAGGGCGACACCATAATCCTCCTCGGCCTTTTGCAACCATTCCTTAAGTGCGGCGCTCATGGAGAACCTGCCCTTCCCCCAGGATGCTACTCAGAAAAACGTCACCCATTGCCAACCGTTTGCTGATTTCGGACGGGCGCCGCACGATGAGATCGAGGGGAAACTTCCGCGGGAGTTGAACATCAATGGCAACCGCCTGCTCGACATCCTTTCGCTTGTCATGCTCCATAATGACCAGCATATCCACGTCACTGTCCTCATTCGGGTTACCCTTGGCATAGGACCCGAACAGCACAACTCGCTCAGGCGCAAAATATCGCACCATCGCCTCCACGTACGTCTTGATGTCTTTCCGAGCAACCATATGTACATAATACTAGAATCCCCGACAGAATCCACGAGAATCATGCCTTTCAAGATCCTCCCAGATTAATAACCATGCCGACAGCGGGCCGGTTGGCCTTTTCCAGCAACCGGCATGCTGGAGGCGTAGCGGTCAATGTTGAGTCAGTAGAGAGTCTGGAGGATCGCAATTACCGGGTCATTTCATTTGCAGAATATGGAGACTCGACCCCACCCGGCCGTTCTTTCGCCCCGGCCCAGTTTGTCGAGATAGAGGTCATTTCGACCATGCGCAGTGACGTTAGCAGATCGGAGCGAATCAAATAGACATTCACAGTGTAGTCGTATCCAAACGCCTTCAACAATATAAGATCTACGCGGTTCGTTTTCTGTTCCGGTCTCGGCGGAATGGGACGCAATTCAAATTTCTTTGAAATGGTATCACGCAGTGCCTTGACGGTGATCACGCTATCCCTATTAACATGCCAAACCAATACGCTTGCATTACTAGTAGTTCTGTAGGGATCTACCACAAAGATCTCCCCGGTACCGTTACCTTGCAACTTAAGCCGCAGATAGCAACCTAGGTCGGTTATCCCTTCATACGCGCCAATCACTGCAGCTTCGCGGAGAGTGCAGCCTTGATCAGCAAACAAATCGATGTTTTGTTCATGCTCGGAGGCCAACTCCCTTTTGCAGTTGCAACACAGGATTATAACGGTTGACAGGAGACTCACTTCTATAAAGCGCATCAACATACGATTTCTCACGGTCCAGTACCATGAAGCGAGCATCTCACCGCCGCCGCAGGATTGTTGATGAAGTTCACTCGTTGCGCTGCAGCCTGAGTAGCATCGCACTGTTGAGGAGTGGAATGCTCACAACTCCCAACAGCTCTATCAATCAGCTGTTCCGTCGTAAGGGAAGGGTCTCCGCGTCGATAGGCCTGCATCTCGTTGCACATGCAATTGGCGCATCCAGAACCGCTATTTTTGTTACAAAACTGGAAACAATGCGTCAATTCATGCGCCAATACGCCCTGCATACTTGCGCCAGTGCGAACTATATTGTTCGCGCACATATTAATGTTACAGGATCTCCCCCCAAAGATACCAACATGCCCTTGATTACTTCCATTCTCCTCGCCGCGACAACACTTCGTGCAAGTAAACGACACGTCACAGGTCAGAAATCGCAAATAGAACAATATCCATGGATCAGTAAGCCCAAACGGCGTGTGAAATGTACCATCTTTTAGTCCTTTCCACTCCTCGGTCTTATTCTTGCAATCTTCTAGTGAGTCATCAATTGTTGTAAGTCCTAGGTAATCGAAACGTAACGGCACATTGTTCTGAACGAAACAGTACAAGTTGTGGTCTTTGTGTTCACCTACCCTATCCCGGCTCACCCACCGGCCTGTCTCAGGCTGAAAATAACGGTAGCCGTAAAAGCGCATACCCGACACGGGTTTCGTAGGGGTAGGTAACTTTTCC
>JBAXRC010000186.1:0-5279 GCA_037131415.1 bacterium
CCACCTGTCCCTAAAATTACCGGCGCGATTGAAGCTGCGGTTTTCGCGCACGACACCGCGCTGTACGCATCCCAGACCCCCTATCCCGCCTCTCCCGTATCGCTGACCGAAGCCGGCATCCTTTTCGGGCGCCGGCTGCTTTCCCTCGAGATCTGTCCTTTCGCTATAATCCCCTCAACCGGAAACCTTACCCTCTACACCAATCTGAACGTTACCGTTACCTTCAGCAAGACAGAGGCCCCCGCTGACGTGCCAACCATGCCCCAGCGGGAGCAAACGTTACTGGCAGGAACAGTCCTGAACCCGCCCCCTGCGGGCCAATCCGTCACCGCCACACAGAAACGCCTGCTCATCATCGCCCCTGATAATCTCACCAATGGTCTTGCGCCTTTCATCATCCATAAAATGAATCGAGGCTGGCTTGTGGATTGTTTCGCCACAAACAGCACCGGCCGCACCAGCACCACGATCCAGGCCTTTGTGAAAACCCGCTACCTCAATTCCGCCACCCGGCCAGCAGCCCTCCTCCTCGTCGGGGATATCGCCCAAATCCCCTGCTTTATCGGCACCTCTTTGAATTCTCCGGACACCGATCTGTATTATGGATGCATGGATGGAACCGGCGACTGGTTGCCCGAATTCCCCGTGGGGCGGTTCAGCGTGACCACAAACACCCAGCTCGCCGCCGTCATCGCCAAATCCATGACCCACGAACAATCATCCCTTGAAAGCTGGATCAAGCGCGCTACCTTCCTGGCCAGCACGGACAACCACACGATCTCCGAGGGAACCCATAACACGGTGATATCCAACACCTTGAACCGCCTGGGTTACACCTCTGAAAAACTGTACAGTTATACTGCCGGCGCCACGGCGCAACAGGTTAAAAACGCCATCAACAAAGGCTGCGCCTTCGTCATCTACTCCGGCCATGGGGACATTACCTACTGGGCAGACGGACCGGAATTCTACCAAATCGATATCAACCGACTCACCAATTCCACGCATTATCCGGTCGTTTGCAGCTTCGCCTGTCTTACCGGAAAATTCAGTTTCAGTGAATGCTTCGCGGAAACCTGGCTGAGGGCGGCATCCAAGGGCGCGGCCGCCATCCTGTCCTCAAGCGTCACCAGCTATTGGACAGAGGACGACACTCTTGAAAAAGCCGTTTTGAAAGCCATTTTTGACGAAAGTCAGCCGACACTGGGCATGGGAATCTGGCGCGCCAAACAGCTGTATCTAGCAACCTATGGAGCCACGACGACAACCACCCTGCGTTACTTTGAGCAATACAACCTGCTCGGCGACCCTACCTTGGAAATTTCCGGACTACCCGTCCTGACCAATGGCATTCCGGTGGCCTGGTTCACATCACAGGGCATCACCAACACCGACTACACGCTTGAACTTCAGGAAGACCGGGATGGAGATGGAATGACCGCCGCGCAGGAATACCTGGCAGGCACCAATCCCGGTGATCCGCAATCCTCCCTGCGCCTGATCGGCGGGGAGCCCTCGGCTGGAGGGATGCGCCTCCGCTGGCTAAGTGCCGACAGCCTGGTTAATCCCATGCCGGGCTACCAACTCTGGACCCGCACAAACCTCATCAGGGGTGCCTGGATGCTTCAGACGAACATTTTCACCCGAACCCCGCCCACCAATGAAGTCCAACTGGCCATCCCCCCGGACACCCGTCAGCTTTTCTACCATATCACGTTGACAAACTGAACCCGTGCTCTTGTGCAGTCTGATTTACTGAATCGCACCCTTTGAAGAAGATTTGACGACTTCATAAAGGCGCATGGTTTTGGGGTCATACCAGTAGTTCCGGTCGCGTGACATGGAGAATTTTTCATTAAGGGAAGTCTCCACACGCGCCAGCCCAACCTCTTTTTCCCGTGCCAGGCGTGCCAGCACAACCAGATCCTCCTGGGTAACCTGTTTGGCGGCCGCGAGCGAGGCAAACTTACGGGAATCCGACTCCGACTCAAGCTTCTTCACCACCCGGGACTCCATGGCCGCGCCAGGGGCGTTTGTAGCCGTTGAAACCGCCTTGGCTTCCTCGAAAATCGTCATGGTCTTGGGGTCATACCGGTAATTCCGATCGCGCAAGATCCCGAATGACTTCTCAAATTCGACATCATAGTTCGCCAGATCCCTCCGCTTTTCCTCCAGCAACATCATCAAAACCTGCCGTTCCTGAAACAAGATCCGCTTCACCCCGGTCAACTGAAGCAATTCCTTCTCGGCGGCCTTATCCGAAATCGCAAGATGCAGGCGTTTAACGGAATTGGTCGAAACCGCTTCGGGAACGTCCCCGCTGTCCGCTTTTTCTGATTTCCCCATCCACCCGAACAGTCCCGCATGAAGGGACAGCGGAATAATACAGACAGCCACCGCCAAACACATCGCAACCTGTTTCTTCATCGTCATCACTCCTAATAAAAGGGGGATCCATCACTGGATGGATCCCCGCCATTTTCATTTGCACCGGTTTAAGACATCAGGGAACACTCGGATCATCCACCAAATACGGATCCGCAATAATATCCCCGGAAGCGTAAGCGGCCGGCTCCCCGCCCCAATAATTGTACTGGGCATAAAGCGAATCGTCCCGGCCGCTTCCATCAGACCAACGCATACCGAAATCGCCATTGCCGGCCGTGGCATTATTGCCATTTTCCTCTTCCGTTCCGAAGTCATACGAGATGACGCTACCGCTATTGATTGTCATATCAATGCCATCCCCGTCGTTGCCCTTCGCCACATTCGAACGGCCCGTCAGAGTCATGGCTCCTACCACGGTGGCAGTGACATGGACCCCGTCCGCCACGTTTCCGTTCGCCACATTACCCTTCACCTCGAGGGTGCCAGCCGTGGCGGCAATCAGGTTTACCTGGATTCCGTTCACGCCATTGCTGGAGGTCGTGTTGCCATTCAGGTAGACATTGCCATGCCCGTCATAACTGGTGGATTCAACCTGGACTCCATTCCCCGTGTTCCCCGACGCGGCAACATCCCCGACAACCACCAGACTGTTGCCCCGGCTTTCACTATTGACATGGACTCCTGCGCCGCCATTGTTATCGGCCTCGATGGCACCCGACGGGAGCATGGAAATAATGTCAAGACCGAGCAAGTCAACCCCTCCGCCATGATCGCTCATATCCTGAACCGCATTCTCCGCGATCCAGACATGGCTGTTCCCGTTTGAAACCGAATAGCAGTCGGTTTGGATGGAAATCCCGTCCGACCCATTCCCATTTGCCTGAATGTCCGTCAGGGCTGCCATCGCCACGCCCTCGCCTCTCAGCGAGGCGTCAATACCCACCCCATTAATATTCCGATTGGCGTCAACACCCGCCAGAACCAGATAGGACGAGGCCACGGAGTCGCTCATAATCTCCAGATCCAAACCCGACAAGTAATTGCCGTTGGCCACAATATTGATCCCTCCCAGCATGGCTTCGCCAGCCTCACCAGGAGTGGAAGACTGTGCCGAGACAATGGCGCGAATGCCATCCCCGAAGTTTTCAGAGGCATTGACATACGCCAGACCGGCTATGGCATCCCCTTCATTCAAGGAAAGGGCACTCAAGGTGATACCCCCGCCTGAGGGCGGTTTCTTGAACCAACCATAACCATTACGCAAGGCCTCAACCCCGGCAATACCGACTATGGCGCTGCCATATACGCTGGTGGCTGAAACCACGACGCCATTGTTGGCGTTGTCGTTGGCCTGCACGGGGCCAAGCGTCTGAACCCGGGACAGATCCAGTGGAATTTCGAGCCCCGCCAAGAGGGGGGTGCCGAGCGCCATCAATGCCTCGGTGGAACCCACCACGCCAATCGCCACCCCGTATTCACTATCCACATTCACATCAATGCCATTCCCCATTGGTATTTCCTTGTCAAAGCTATTCAGGCCATTACCATTGGCGTGTGCATCCAGGACCAGACCCAATGCCCAGTCGGACCCATTGGCGTTCAGGGCGATTCCGCTTGCCCCATTGTAATTAGCCTCATTCTGGCCAAATGCCGGGATATAACTGGTATCCATCTGCCCTAGATTCTGCGCCAAGCTCAACAGCGGGTCGCTGGCCAACATCACGGATACGGCTACCCCGTCCACGGCCGTTGCGCCAGCTTCAATGCCAAACTGATAGTTGTTGTTGGCCCGAACATCAATAAACGCATTCACAGCCAAACTCTCAGCTTCCGAATAAATCACCATGCCCGAACCCTGGTTCCGATTCGCCTCGCTCCGGAGCACCGCCGCCACGGAAATAGGGGCATAGTGATCGCCAACTGTATAATAACGCGACTGCCAGACCTCAATACCAGAGTCGCCACCATCGGTCTTGAAGCGATCTGAATTCCAGCCATTCTCATTGGCGTGAACACCCACGAAACCGGCCAGGTTAATATCAGCGCCCTGCTCCAGATAGATCCCTCTTCCGCCATTATCATTGGCCTGCATGGTCCCCTCGGCACGATACAATCCCTTTACGCCCAACATATCCCCTAGACTGAAACCCTCCATGGAGAGGAAGGGAATCGCGCCACCCACGGTATTCACAAGTGCATCCATGCGCTCCAGGTCGGCATGGGAAACAAAGAGTGCGCCCGCCAGATAATTCCCCGCCATCCTGACATTAATACCATCCCCAGCGTTTCCGTTGGCCTCCGTGTCCACAAACAACGACGCCGCCAGGATGTTTTTGTAGGCCTGGATCGACACCCCGTCTCCGGAGTTCTCGGAATAGATACCCGACACCCGCGACAGGAAAATGTCGCCACCCGTGGAATAGAGGAAGGCGCCATCTCGACCTGACCCCGTAACATGGTTGTTTGCCAGCGTCACATCCACCACCGCCGTGTTGAAGGACATCACATCAATCCCGTTCCCCGACATGCCCTTAATCTGGTTGTCCGAAATAACGGCAACGAGCGACGGCATGTCATAGGACCGGAGCATGACACCCGTCTCCATCCCTCCATGGAAGATGTTTTGCTGAATCCTGACATCGGTTACATTCTCGCCGTAAATGCCGGTCAGATTAATGCCATCCCCCTTGAGCGACTGAGGGGTCGCCATCGGCTGGGTGATCTCAAACCCGGCAACTGTCACATGGTTGGCCAGCGTGATCGCAGGACCAATTCCCATGCCGTTCACGACAGGATAGATTCCGCCAAGAAACCGGTTGCCCTGCCCGTAGATCGGGGCGCCGCTGCCCCACAGCGTCAAGCCTTCACGCAACACCACGTTCTCATAATAC
>JBAXRC010000187.1:0-5257 GCA_037131415.1 bacterium
ATCCAATACCCGGCCAACAGACGCGGGGCCTACACCATCCCCGACAGTGTCACCAATATCTGGTGGGGCGCCTTCCGTTTTTGCCCTTGGTTGACGGCTGTCACCATACCCGGCAGCGTGACTAGCATTGGCGACTTGGCGTTTAACAATTGCAACAGCCTGACAAGCGTTACCATCCCCGACAGCGTCATTAGTATCGGGGGGAATGCGTTTCAAAACTGCCTGGGGCTGACCAATGTCATGTTCGGGACCGGCCTGAAGAGCATAGGCAGCATGGGATTCAATGAGTGTGTTAACTTGGAGGGGGCTTGGTTCAATGGCACCCCTCCTGTGGTCGGGTTTTATGGCTTTTCCGGTTCTAAGAATCTGACGATCTATTATCAGCCTGAAGTCGTGGGCTGGGCGCCTCGCTTTGGCGGCCGCCCCACCGCGCCATGGCAGGATGTCCCCGGTTTTGTTTATGGCTTGGACAAAACCGTATCCATCATCCGCTACACAGGGACCGGGGGCGAGGTAGCCATCCCGGCTGCCATTCATGGCTACCCAGTCACCAGCATTGGGACAGGAGCCTTTTATACCTGTAGTGGCCTGACGAGTATAACGCTACCCCCGGGAATGGCCTCCATTGGCTTTGAGGCATTTGCGTTTTGCGCCGGGTTCACAAACATCACCCTGCCCGCCAGTGTCACCAACATCGCGAAAGATGCCTTTGTCGGGTGTACTGATCTGGTCGGCTTTGATGTGGAGGCGACCAATCCCCGTTATTCAAGCAAGGACGGCGTGCTATTCGACAAGGCGCAATTCCGGCTCATCTGCTATCCGGAGGCGAAAGTCGGTGCCTATACGATTCCCGACTCTGTGACCAATATCGGAAGCAGTGCGTTCTATGGCTGTACCAATTTGCCGAGTGTCACGGTGGGTACGGGCGTTACCAGTATTGACGATATGGCCTTTTCGGCCTGCACGGGCCTCACAGGGGTCGTTTTCAGGGGGAATGCCCCGGTCCTGGGTGACTCCGTGTTTGAGCGTGACTTGAAGGCGACGGTATACCACCTGCCGGGAACAGCAGGATGGGGCGCCACGTTCGGAGGTTGTCCGACCGCGATGACCGTCGTGCCGGAACGCTGACGATAAGGAAGGGGCATGTATGACTTGTTCGGGAATATCAATATGAGTCGCACGATATCGTTCGAATGGGGACTGGGTCTTATTGGTGCCGCTGGAATTCTGTTTGGGACAATGGGGGAATCTCAAGCCGCGCCGACAACGCCCCCGGCGACCGTCTCGACGAATGTGCAGGACTATGGGCAGGGATTTCGTGCGTTCATCCGTATGGGACTGCCGGACACCTCAAAAGCAAAGTACGTCAAGCTCGACTACTACTGTGGTCGTATGCCTGACATTCCGATATACGGCATGAATGAGTTGCAGTTGTCAGGTAATGCCTGGCTTGTTTCCGAAAACAAGGACGACAAGAGTGTGCTGGTCTCCTCGTCGGGCCGCATGTTGGAACTCTACAACCAGATGTCCTTCAGTTTCAACGAAATGGGCGAGACGGGTTCCTGGATCCCGGTCGATCTGTCCCGGGACCTAGCCAAGGCGACGGCGTTCGTGGATAAGAAAATCAAAGCCAAGGCTGCAGGCGGGCAGGAGATGCGCTGGGATTCCTTCCGGCAGTCGGATGAGCCGGCTGGCGTGCTGTTCATGCTGGCGGCTTTTGCCTGGCAGAACGGCAAGACTCAGGAAGCGAATGTCCTGGCCGGACGCCTCTTCATGTTGGTTGGCGATTCGCGGAAAGTCATTGTCGGTGCCTTGAACATCATGGCGGATGCCCAGTTGATTGCGTCGGGGGATGCCTTCCGGAAAACGGGCAACTGGAAAGCCTATCATACGGCAGTCTCCGGACTGTTGAAGAAGTATCCCGCTGGTTGGCGCCAGGCTGGTGCCGCTAAACTGTTGGCAGACCGTCTAAGGGCCCGGGCCGCCATGGCAGAGCCGCCGGCCGTTACCGGCGAGGGCCTAGGCGAGGAGGACTTGAAATTGGCCGCCGCCTTGGCTTCGGAAACTAATCAAGCGGGGATGCACGTGGGGGAAAGCGAACTGTGGATCCTTCCGCCCGCCAAGGCGATGCGCGAGATGAAGGACGGCAGCGTGATTGGCTGCATTAAGGCGCGGTGGGGCAAGTCCATCCCGCTACTGATTGCGCTGGTTCCTGACGAGACCCTTTGTCCGCTTTGGCGAAACGAAGTCGGCTTTCCGATCGTCATGTCGTATCCGGACAGCGATGCAAGGAAGTCCGAGGCGGAACGCGCCCAATTCTATTACAACCGGATGGACCGTCCGTTGACCCGCGGAGAGATCGCCCGTGCCTTGTTGGCACCCTTGTGCAGGCGTGATGAAAACGCGTGGAATGACGAGCTCGCCCCAGAAGAGGTGATTGAGGAAGCCAAACAGGCGTATGCGACGCTGAAGACCCTGGCACCCTCCGCTTTGGCCTTGCACTTCCTCGAAAATGGGGATCGCAACCAGAAGCAGGCCGCCGTCAGTCATATGCTTCAAAATAACTTTGAGATCAATGCGCCGGTGATTGAGGCGTACTTGCTCACCCCGCCTTCGGACGAACCGGGCGGCATGATGATTGGGTCTGACAACGGACTGGCGCAGCAGTATGTCGGGAAACGTGGCGAGAAGGCGGCGGAGTTCGTCGAGAAGTACGCCGCCATGCGGAAGAAAATCGAATTACCGGCCGGTCTGGCGGACAATGTCGAATACGTGAAGCAAATGGAAAAGCAGATCGAACGCGAGTTAAAAACCCTGCGAGCCATGGTCAAGAAACAGGACCTGTCGGCAGCGGTATTCAATTTGGCGAACTCCGTCCTGGATAAGTTAACCGATGCTGAGAGCCTGTATCTGATGGAGGCGGCCTCGGAGAATGAGGTGATCGCGAAGGCTCTCGCCCTGCTCTCCAGACGAATCGTAGCCGTGAAGACCCCGCCCGCGCTTCCGGCGGCGGAGACAGCCCGTTTGCGGAAACTCGCCGGAACGACGATTTCAACGAATGCCATCGCTGAGATGAGGGAGTTCTGCACACGGCAGTTGGCAACCGGTAGCGCCATGGCAGTTACACTCACCTCGGGGGGCCTGGGAAAGGGACTGAGCCTGGCTGTCACCTTTGTGGATGACAAGGCATCGGGCATGTTCGGTTACGACTCCATGCTTGGCCGCATGGGAAGCGGAGGACGGAAGGGCATGGTGATGGGGATGCTGCGGAGCGGCCAGAACAACAGCTGCGGCATGTGGCTGGTTGACTTGCCCGCCCCTAAAGCAGCGGGTATGCCAACCGGGACGGTGGCGGAGGCCTCGGGCGAGTCGGAGGACAAGCTGGATGATCAGATGTTCGGGACCCAGCAGGAACAATTTGAGTCGGCTGTGGAAGCCTTCTGCACGCCCGGCGAATCCATTGGTCCGGGTACCTTGCTTTCGTTTACCGGAATGATGCCGCCGATAGACTCGGATAAGAAGAAAGACTCCGGCGATTGACCTCAAGAAGTTAAGGCTCTCTCGCCGCTCTAAGAAACCCGAGAGTTGTGCCCAAACCTTTGGATCAATCCGCTCCTGACTGATTTCTTCATGTGTGCCTTCCCGGGGCCCATTGTGGATGGTCAGTAGAATCCGAACTCGTACGCGGCGTCATACAGGGCCACGATATTCTGTGGCGGGACTCCGGCCTGGATGTTGTGGACATTGTTGAAGACGTAGCCGCCGCCCGGCTTGAAGGCGGTGATGTTCTTGCGGACATCCTCTCGCACCTGTTCGGGGGTGGCGAAGGGGAGGATATGCTGGGAGTCGCAGGCACCTCCCCAGAAGACGAGCTTGTCGCCGAAGTTCTTCTTCAGGCCGTTGGGTTCCATGCCAGTGGCGCTGATCTGCACTGGGTTGACGATATCCACCCCGTTGTCCTTGAGTTCGGGCAGGAGGCTGGTGCAGGCGCCGCAGGTGTGGTACCAGATCTTGGCCTTGGTCTGGGAGCGGATGTACTGCACGAGCTTCTTCTGGCGGGGTTTGACCACCGCGCGATAGAAGTCACCGGAGAACAGGGGGCCTGATTGGCCCGCCAGGTCATCACCGACCATGACGACATCAACGAGGTCACCGACCTCCGCCATGAAGCACTTGTAATACCCCATCCAGAAGTCGAGGGTGCGGTCGATCAGGGCCTCGCAAAATTCGGGATTCTGGATCGTGTCGCAGAACCACTGTTCCAGTCCGCGCATATACCAGCAGATTTCGTAGACGACCCCGCCGATGCCCGTGGAGAGGGCGTAGGGGGTTTCGCTTCGCAGCTTCAGGGCTTGCTCGCGCAAACCGGTAAAGCGGGAGGGATCATCACCTTTAGGAAAGGGGTAGGCTTTGACATCCTCGACACTGGCTTCCGCAAGCGGGTGGTGGGTGATGTCCATGAAGTGCTGCCGGTCATCAGGCATTGACCAGACAATCCCAAACTCATCCTTCAAGTCATGCCAGAGGTGACCGTCCCGCATATTCCTCAAGATACCGCCCTTGAAACTGTCAGGGCCATGGGCCACGATATAGCGGGTATCGACATGGAAGCGTTTCAGGAGTTCCTCGCTGGGCTTCACGAGCTGCTGGACCGGGTCGAGGATCCTGATCTCATCCTTGATGCCGAGATAGTTGATCAGGTCGATATAGGCCAGTCGGTGGATACCGGTTTGGAAGCCGCCCAGATCAATGGGAATACGGTCGGGCTGCTGGTGGTTGAGGGCCTTGAGGACTCGTTCACGGGATGTCATGGTTTCAATGTGGGGCATGTTCTTGTCCTTTCTGCCAGCATTAAACTCCAATCCAACATTGGGCGCAATTGACATAATGATAATAAATCACTGGCGTCCCATAGGAGACAAGCCGATCCTGATAACAGGCAACACGGGAAGTCGTTTGACGGCCCCCTCTCCCTTGAGGGGAGAGGGGTGGGGTGAGGGTGCTTTAGGTCGAAAAAGTGCTCACTTCTGATTATTTCCGCTGGAGGGCGAGGCTTGTCGAGCCGCGGTCCAAATAAGCGCATGTCGATCGAACCCCTTGTCTTGCAGGTTGATCGTTCACTTTTTATGCTCGCCAGTGGACACGGCTCGGCAAGCCTCGCCCTCCAGGCGCCTTGCGCCAGGTTTGTTTTTCAACAGGCTCTTAGGGGCGAGTTCGAGTCAATCCCCAGTGAAGCCTCCTGCTACCAGGGAGAGGA
>JBAXRC010000188.1:0-5238 GCA_037131415.1 bacterium
GTAGATTCTTCCGGCTATCCGACCGACAATCCGTGGGTGGCGCCAGCGGACGGGTATGGGGTCGGTTTCTATGGAAACTTGACCGCCTTCTCGCAAATCATGGCGACAACAAACAGCCTGGCGGTGCGCTACCAGATATCGGGAAATAACGGCACCAACTGGTATGCCTGGGTCGCTGGGGCGTGGACGGAGGTGACCTCGTATACGAATCCAGACACTCAATGGCAAATGTCAAATCCGGCGACCGTGATCAATGACAATATCAGCTCGTTTTACACGCGGTACTATCAGGGGGCCGGAGGGGTCTTCAAGTTCAGGGCGTTCCTGAATTCGGATGCGATCCAGCAGGTTGCCCTGGACCAGGTGAATTTGAGCTATGCCAACGGGCGGTTGATGCTGACCCAACCCAACGGCGCCGAGGTGAGCAACAATGCCTGGGTCATGAATACGCCCTACGATATCACCTGGCAGACGGCCGGTAGCGTGTCAGCTAACAATATCATCCTCGATTTGTATAACCAGAGTGGTGCGACCTTCGTGAAAAACATTGCCACGGGGATCACAAACTCGGGGGTGTACCATGGCTTTACTCACGCGACTGCAGGCGCCGACTACCGCATTCTCATCCGAGATGCGCTGGAAACGAATATCTTCGACTGGTCCGATAGCAATTTTGAACTGATCTACAATCTCCATCTAACTGCTCCCAATGGTAACGGAAAATGGTACCTGGGGGAGACAAACGGGATCGCCTGGGAGTCCCCGTTCGCCACGGATATGATGCTTTGGCTGAGCGGCGACGATGGGACCAACTGGGTTTCGGTGGCGGACGTGCTGGCAAAGACCGGGACGAATCTGTATTCGTGGGCGGCTCCGTTGAATAACCTGTCCATATTGCCCTCCGTGACGGCACGGATGGCGGTTTCAGTACCCGACACGACTTCGCCATTGATTCCTCAATTCAATGATGTTTCCGACCAGTCGTTCATTCTGGCGGGCGCCGTGGTGACTTACCCCAACGTAACCACGGGCTTGAAGATGGGCGATACGACGAACGTGGTCTGGACGTCCGCCGCGGCGGGGCCGCTGGTGAAGGTCGAATTGTATGACGGCTCGGGCTGGCGCGTCCTCTCGAACAGCGTGCCGAACGTGGACGGACAGAACAGTTTCTCATGCGAGTTCAATGCGCCCAATCCCACGGAAGCGGCCTTGATCCGGATTACCTCCTTGAGCGATGGGCGCATCGTTGGGATTTCCCAGCCGTTCCTGCTGGCGGATATCCGACTCTTGTCGCCGAAGGGAGGCACAACGCGCGACTTGTGGCAAATCGGGTCCACCAATTTTGTGTCGTGGGTTTCCGGTGGCGCCGGGGATTTGGTTAACGTGGACTACACCACCGATGGCATCATCTGGAAATCCCTGGCGGCGTCCTATGCCAATACCAACAGTTCCGGAACCACGGTGATCACCAATTATGCTCCGCAGTGGATTATCCAGGGGCCGCCCTCGTCCAACGCGGTGGTGCGGGTGAGTTCCGCAAGCCGGCCGGACTTGCAGGCCCTGTCGGGCTACTTCGATTTCGCCGGGATCCAGATCACCTCGCCCAACGGCGGCGAGTACTGGGAATTCGCGGGCACCAACAGCATCAACTGGCTGCATCAGGATGCGGGTGTCAATGTCGGAATTGGCATTTCCTATAATGGCGGCAGTGCGACCAACGATTTCGTGACGCTGGACGCCAGTATTTTCAACTCCCCGCCCCGCACGGTCAACCCGGGGCGGCTGCTGAAGCCGACCACGTTGGCGAAGGTCAGGGTGGTGGCCAACAATACACTGGGCAGCCCGATGCCCATGACGGATATCTCGGACGGTAATTTCGTCATCCGGGGTATCAGCGTGGTCAAGCCGCAAGCAGGTACAATTTTCACCATGGGAACGACCGTCACGAACGGACTGCTGTGGTTCTCGGCGGCCACGGAGGACTTGTCTGCGGATCTCTATTATACGCGGGATGGGACGAGTTCGAACCTGATCGTTGGGGGGCAGTTACATAATGACGCGGGTCAATCCAATCTTTATGACTGGGCGGTCTCACGCAGCCTGGTCCCTGCCACGAATGCCCGGGTCAGGGTGGTTTCCGGGAATTATCAGGCGGTATCGCCCCCCTTCGTCCTGCGCGGCATCCGGATAATCCAGCCTGCGGCGGGGCAGGTCTTTAATGTCGGGTCGATTCAGTCGGTGCGTTGGACGAAGGCTGGCCTGTACAATGACAACGCCTATGCATCCAATGTGGTCTCCACGGCGGGGAGTGGCGGCCCGTACGTGACGGGTGGTCTTCCCGGGAACACGTATCTGCTCTCCGGAAGCTTCAACTGGACTATTTCCCCTGATCTCGATCCTTCGACCAATGCCGTGATCAAGATGATGGTGACCACCCCCGAGGATTCGGATCTGGTCATGTATTCCGATCCCTTCGTCCTGCGGGGCGCCAAGATCCTGAGTCCCTCGACGGGAACGAACTGGGTCATCGGGACGCAACGGTCGATCGTCTATGCGGCCGCCGGCATGGATCCTGGTGCAGTGGGGACGATCTATTACTCGTCTGATGGCGGGGCCTCCTTCGACCTGACTCGTCCCGTGGCGAATAATGTCCCAATGAACAGCGGCCTGAATACCGTGTCCTGGAATATCGAGAACAGTTCCACGCTGACCCGCCAGCCCTCAACCAATGCCGTTCTGAAATTGATTAGCGGTACGGTTACCAACTTGTCCAAGCCTTTCCGGATGGGCGGCATCAAGGTGACGGCGCCCAAGGCGACGGATATCTGGGCGGTAACCGACCTGACCAACACGGTCCAGTGGGTGGGAGTGGATACGCAACCGTTGTTCACCCTGTTCTATACGGTGTACGATACGCCCCAGCATTCCGGATCTATCGCGTCCGGCGTGCCCGGGTTCTCGTGCGCGTGGGCGATGACGTCGAACGCAATCGGTGCCATGGTGACCATTACGGTCACCGATGGCACAATCACGAATGAATCGCCCCGGTTCGTTGTGGTGCCGGCGCCTTCCATCCGTCTCGTGAGTCCGGCGGCAGGGGATTTCTGGAAAGTCGGCGAGACCAATGATGTCATCCGGTGGGCACAGGGCGGTAACATGAGTAACGACTTTACCGTCGGCTACTCCCCGTATCCCTTCACGACGACCAATATCATTGCCACCGGCGACTTCCCCTGGGACGAAGGTGTGTTTTCCTGCGAGTGGACGCCGTCGATCCCGAATGTCCCCGGACAGGTTCGAATCGTGGTCGTCAACAACAAGAACACGACTATCGAGGATTCCCTGGACGATTTTCGCATTGCCCCGTCATTCCTGATTTCGCCGTTTATAGGTGAATTGCACGCCTTGGAGCCCACCGCCCTCAACTGGATCACTTTGGGCTCTATTTCCGGCGTGGATTTCTACTATTCGACGGATCCCTTCCGGGGGACGAACAGTTGGACCTTAATCAATACCGTTGGCCAATTTACCGATGTGGCTCACTCCAGGGCAAGTTCCTACCTGTGGAACGTTCCCAATATACAGAGCAGCACGGCTTGGTTGAGGATCCAGGACCATGACTATTATGGGGTCAAATTCGATGCTTCAAAGAAGGGGCCCTATGATGATCTCGGGATGTTCGAGGTCCTCTACTATACGGTCGTCTGGCGCCTGTATGATGTGGCAACCTCGAATGAATTCACTACGGCGAACCTGACGGATGGTTCCCTGCTGAGCGTGACCGACAGTTCCGGCTGGTCCGCGGCGGGGTTGACATCGCCCATTACCCGTGAGTATCCCTACGGATTCTGGAACACGGTCTGGTTCAAGCAGTATTTCAACGATAAGATCGTTCTTAACTGGTCGTCCAAGACCGTCAGCACCAATGTGGTGTATATGAGCCGGACAGAAGCGTCGCCGGAGTATCATGTGATGGCGAATTTCGCCTATGACCCCTCTAACAGCGTGTTCAAGACCTTGGCATGGCTGGAGCGGAGCAGCCAGATCATTCCGGATCCCACGGAATGCACCATCTATGTCTATGACCCGGAGGGGAATGAGAAGCAGCGGGAGACAGTGTCGCCTCCCCGGTCGACAGGTGTCTTCTGGGGTGACGTCGGAGGCCTTCTGGATAAGAACCGCCCCTATTTCGCGAAGGTGGAAATCAAGCACTCCGGTGTCATCTATACATCCGGTATCACCTTCACGCTCCTGTCCCCCTCGGAGTCTGCGGTGTCCGCCGTGAATGCGGCCCGGGATGCGATCCTGGGGAGCGTTTCGAACGTCAATGACAACGTGACGGGTGTCGGGATGGCGGTGGGCGCGCTCAGAACCGACCTGACGAACCGGATGACCTCGCTGAGCAACACCACGGCACAGATCAGCATGGATACGACGGGCATCAGATCGAACCTGATGAACTTCAGCTCCAATGCCCTGGCCCAACTGGGCGCTATTACCAACACTATCGGGGTGATCGGCCCCGGTGGCACCAACCTGATCGAGCAGGTGGCAGCCTTGACGGCTGAGGTCGACAAGCGGACGGCGAGGATCCTGACGCGTCCGTCCACGGTCAAGCTGGGCAGCACCTTTACCGTGCTGTACCGGACCCAACCTCTCTCGACGGCGACGATCACCGTGACGGATTCAAACGGGACGGTCCGTGCTTCTTCGGGGATGACGGAACTTTCGGGCGGGGTCTTTGAAAAGAGCCTCATGGCCACCTGGGGGCTGGGTGACTTCACCGTCACGTGCAGTGACCTGACGGGAGCTTCGGATCGGATGATCATCAAGGTGTCTAACTATGAGCTGGATGATATGGCTGGCACCCTGGCAAACGTCAGCAACCAGATTTCCAGCATAGAATTGTCGATGGCGGCCATGTCAGCGTCGGTCTCCAATGTCCAGTTCACCGTGAACGGCACAGCCACGAATGTGACCAGCCTACTGACGAATGTCGTGACGATGGAAACGTGGTTGGCAGGTATGACCAACATGCCGGGCCAGATGAATTACCTGACCAACGTCATCGATCAGGTGGCGGGCCTCACGAACATCAACAGCGCCGTATCCGCCTTGACGAATGCGGTCGGGCAGATCCTGGTGATCACGAACATGAGCAGCCAGATTTCACAACTGGGTGCGCTGACGAACCTGACGCCGCAGATCTTGTCGTTGTCCAACTCGATGTCGAAGTTG
>JBAXRC010000189.1:0-5235 GCA_037131415.1 bacterium
GCTAAATACTGTATAAAAAACAGGCTGGATACAAGAATAAAGCCCCTTTGCGCATAATGGGTCAGTTATAGGGGGTGCCCCGCCACCTTGTGGCGGGAACCGAGCCTGTTTGCGCCCCGTGGCACAAGGCCACGGGGACGCCCCCCCACTGTAACAGGCTCCTTACTTGGGTTTTGTTTGCCGTTGACTTCGTTTGAATCGTTGGGGCATAGTCCAGCTAAAGGTGAACCTGTGAAGTTCATTGTGGCTGATAAATACACCGAGCTGGAGATGTTGTCATGATTAACCGTGTTGCCGTTCTGGGTGCGCTGACTGCCGCGATGTTGTTCCCTCTTGTTCTCACCGCCGCCGAAGAGGAAGGCTTTAAGCCGCTGTTCAACGGCAAGGACCTCGCCGAGTGGGACGGCAATACCAACTTCTGGTCCGTCCAGGAGGGGATCATCGTCGGCCAGACCACCCGGGAACTGCCCGCCAAGGGGAACACCTTTCTCATCTGGAAGGGTGGCGAGCTGAAGGATTTCGAACTGCGCCTTTCATTTAAGATTGAGAATGGAAATTCGGGAGTGCAGTACCGCAGCAAGGATTTCGGCAAGTGGGTCATGGGTGGCTACCAGTGCGATATCCGGTCGCCGGCCTACGACACGCCGGACGCCAAGAACTGCACCGGCAAGATTTACAGCGAGAAGGTAGGCCGCGGCCAGATGGCTTTTGGTGGCGAGAAATCGATTTACGACAAGAATGGCAAGAAGAGCGTTGTGGGCAAAGTCAACGAGATCGAGAAGATCAAACAGGCGCTTGATAAGAGTGAATGGAAAGACCTCGTCATTGTTGCCAGGGGCAATGTGCTCACCCAGACGATCAACGGCGAAACTATTTGCGAGCTGACCGACAATGACGAAGCCAGGTGCGAGCGCTCCGGCATGGTGGGCCTCCAGATCCACGCGGGGCCTCCGATGAAGGTTTCCTTCAAGAATATCCGGGTAAAGGAACTGAAGTAGGCTTTCCCCGTCGACAGCCCCCCTCATGAGCTTGAGACGCATCACAACCGGCCTGATTGTGTTGTTATTTATCACGCTATTTGCCGTGATCACGGTCACGAGTTCGGTTCGGGAATCAGCCACATTCGACGAAACTACGCATCTTATTTCAGGCTATAGCTACCTGAAGTGGAATGATTACCGGATGAACCCGGAGCATCCTCCCCTGCTGAAGAAATGGGCGGCTTTGCCCCTTCTGGGGCTTCACCTCTGGCCGGACAGGGTCACCCCTGCCCCCGGACCGGATGCCTCGGGCGCGCAGGGGGCGCTTCAGGGGGCCTGGGCGTTGGGATTGGCGAATAACGACATGCAGTGGTTCTTTAGCCACTATGTCCTTCATGGCGTCCGTGACGAAACGTTGCGGCGGGAGGGAGTGGTTCAGCCGTTGCAGCTTCCTACCACCGCCCACCTGAAGTCCTCCGATTTCCACAATAATGCCGACCAGATCCTCTTCTGGGGACGCCTGCCTATGGCCATCCTCGGAGCCCTTTTGGCCTTCATCGTATTCCTCTGGTCGCGGGAACTTTTCGGGCTGGCAGGCGGCCTGATCTCGTTATCCCTATTCTGCTTCGATCCGAACTTTGTCGCCCATGCCGGCTTGGTCACCACCGACGTGGGAATGTCCCTGTTTGCCCTCGGCGCCATGTATTTCCTCTGGAAGGCCTGCCATACCGCTCACGATGATCTTGCGCGAAGCCGGTGGAGCAGAGAGGCCCGAATGTCCGTCGGGTTGACCTCCCTGTTCGTTGGACTGGCGATGGCCTCGAAGTATACCGCGGTGCTCCTGATCCCGATGATCCTGGTGGTGCTGATCGTGTGGACATTCTCGTCCGACCGCTCATTGAGGCTAAAAAGGTCCGCCCAATCGGCGGGCATCATGATCGCCGTCGGCGTGACGTCATGGATATTAGTCTGGGGCGCCTATGGCTTCCGTTATTCCGCCGCCACGAACCCGGTCCTTGCCGCCCAAATGGAACAGAGGGCTGCTCACAGCGGCAAAATCACGCTCCCCTCGAACCGCGAACCCGGGCATTTCCCCTTGGACGCCACGATCCAACGTAGCGCGGTCATGAAATCAGTGATGCAAAGCCAGACCCCGGGTGTCCCTGAAGAGATCATCCAGCAGATGATGCCCGCCGCATCGATTCCCCTCACGGGACGGCTTATGTTGCTCGCCCGAGATCTGCATCTTGTGCCGGAAGGCTTTCTGTACGGCTTCGCCTTCGCGGAGATGAAGTCACAAGCCCGTTCGAGTTATCTCCTCGGTCATCTCTCCCAAACGGGCTGGTGGTACTATTTTCCGGTCGCGTTCCTGCTAAAAACGCCCCCCATAACCTTATTGACCATGCTCGCCGCCCTGTGCCTCCTGGTCTTCCGTCGTACCATCCCCTTGCTGGCAGGCACCACCCTGCTGGCACCTGTGCTCGTCTTTCTTGCCGCCGCCCTGAGTTCCAACTTGAATATCGGGCACCGTCACATCCTGCCGATTTACCCATTCCTGTTTGTTTTCTGCGGAAGTCTCGGGCCGCTATGGGCCCATATTACCCCGCGATTCCGGGTGGCAGTGGCCGGGGTTGCGCTTCTCCTGTTGGTGCTTAACACGCAGATCGTGTTCTCGCTTTCCGCGCGACCAACGGTCGTCTACCCGGATTATCTGGCCTATTTCAACGAATTCGCCGGAGGGCCACGCCATGGCGCCGAGGCCCTTGTGGACTCAAATCTGGATTGGGGCCAGGGCTTGAAGGAATTGAAGGAATGGATGAATCAACATCCCACCCGTGAGCCGGTCTACCTCAGTTATTTCGGGACGGCGGATCCGCGCTATTACCAGATCTCATGCCTGAATATGCCCGGTGGTTATTTCTTTGCGCCTGCTGTCCCCATGGACAAGATGACGTTCCCGGCCTATTTCATCATCAGCGCGACGTCCCTTTCGGGCGTCTACCAGTCACCGGACATGGCGATGTTCCTGAGAAATATCACGAATGACTCCGATCTGGTGGATACGATCGGGCATTCGATTTTTATTTACCACCACAAGTAAACTGGAGGCTAGAATGTCCAAAGAACAGCAGACGGATTTGATGTCGGAATCGCGGCTTTGGCCGGCGGTTGGGTTTTGGGGACATTTTGCGGTCGTTGTCGTGCTGGCGCTGGTGTGTCTGTTCAGCTATGCGAACACCCTGCATAACACGGGGTTCGCCCTGGACAACAAGTTCATCATTCTGGAGGATCCCCGCTTGCGGGAGGTCAACCTCAACAACCTCGCGCTCATCTTCAATCAGGATTACTGGTTCCCGAAGGCGATCAGCGGGTTGTACCGCCCCCTGACCACGCTGTCTTATCTCTTCAACTATTCCATCCTCGGCAATGCCAATGCGGCCGCAGGCTACCACTGGATCAACCTGGGGTTGCACTGGCTGGTGTCCATCCTGGTTTACCTGGTGGCCCTCCTGCTTGTCAAGCGGGCCTGGCCGGCCTTCTTCATCGGCGCCCTGTTTGCAACCCATCCGGTGGCCACCGAATCGGTGGCGAATCTTGTCGGACGGGGCGACCTGTTGGCGACAATCTCGGTGTTGGCGGGATTCCTGTGCTATGTGAAGAGCACCAGGGTGGAGGGACGGAGTCGGTGGGCCTGGTTGACGGCTTTGGCGGCGATCACCTTGAGCGGGGTGTTCTGCAAGGAAAGCGGCGTGGTAGTCATCGGGGCCATGGGGCTGTATGACCTCATGTACCGGTGGGAGAAGCGGGCGGAAAATCCCCTTGGCAGCATTGCCCGGAACGCCTGGTTTTTCTTCAGAAAAGGCTATGTGGTCATGATTCCGCCCCTGGTGGTCTTGTTTTCCGTCCGTTCCGTGGTGTTCGGAAAGCTGCGTCCTCCCGAGTTGCCTTTTGTCGACAACCCGCTGATTGATTTGGGTTTCTGGGAGGCGCGCCTCACCGCCATCAAGATCCTTGGGAAATATTTCATGCTCCTGCTGTGGCCAGCGGAATTGTCCTGCGACTACTCGTACAACCAAATCCCCCTGGTGCGGTTCCCGCTTGACTGCTGGGAGGATTGGAAGGCATTGGTTGTGTTGGCCGGCCTGATCGGGGTGTTGTGGCTGGCGATCTACAACTGGCGCCGGAACCGGGCCGTCTCGTTCTTTATCCTCTTCACGCTGGGAACGTTTCTGCCCGCTTCGAACCTCTTTCCCAAGCTGGGGGATCCGTTGTTCAAGAAGGAGACCTGGGTGATCGGCAGTATCATGGCCGAGCGGTTCATGTACATGCCCATGATCGGGTTTGTGGGCTGTTTCGTGATTGCGATGTATGCCTTCTGGGAGCGTCTGATGCCCCGTCTGGGCGGGATGGGAAGGGCTATTATCAGGGAACTGCACGATGCCCCCGTGGTGATCCTGAGCGTGATCCTGGTGGGCTACGCGATCCGAACCGTGTTCCGGAATCCAGACTGGGAGGATGATGTGATGTTGTGGACCTCCGCCGCCAAGGTGTGCCCGGACAGCTTCAAGTCGCACAAGTCGCTGGCGTTCGCCCTCTATGAGGTCGATCCAGGGGGTCGGAATATTGACCGCATCATTTCCGAAGGGGAAAAGGCCATTGCCATCACGGATCGAACGCAGGTGTCCTTCCTGCATCTGGGCAGCTACTACCGGATCAAGGGCGACCTTGTGGCGGGGCGCGGAGAGGGCGGACAGCTGATCCCCGGGACGGAGAGCCTGGCCTATTACCGGAAATCCGTGACGACCCTGAAGAAGGCGATCGAGCTGGATCATGCCTTCAATGCGGACAACCGATGCAAGGAGTTGGCGCGCGGCCGGGATCCCGGCCGGATCCCGGATGTGGGGAACGAGCAGATCTACGGGAACATCGGGGCCGCCTACCTCCGGCTGGGGGAACTGGATGAGGCCTACAAGGCCTATTCCTACGCCTTCCACTTGTCACCTGCGAGTGCGCAGAGCGCCTATGATCTGGCGAGCTATTACCTGGCCAAGGGTGACAAAGACCAGGCGGCGGTGGCGTTGATGCAGACGATCGTGCTGGATCCGAACCGGCAGGAGGCACGGAGGCAGCTGACCCAGCTATACCTTCAGCTTGCTCCGGACAGCGATATCGTGACGGTGTTCCAGAACAGTGCGCAACCCGTGATCAACCCCTATGATGCCCGGGTCCGGGAGGATGTCTGTCTGGCTTATCT
>JBAXRC010000190.1:0-5197 GCA_037131415.1 bacterium
CCGGTGTAGAGGTTGACACCGGTGAGGATGAGCGTACCGGCCCCGGACTTGGTCAGCGAGCCACTCGTGGCGGGCGCCGCAGTGGTAATCGTCAGCGTGTTCGCCACCACATCAATGCCGCTTCCGGTTGCAGTCACCAGATTCCACGGGCTGCTGAACGTTGTGCTGCTTCCGGTGTATTGCAACACTCCGCCGCCCAATGTCAATGTACCGACACTGGCGGATAGCGAGCCCAGATTGCCGGCGCCCGTCGTGTTGATGGTGGCCACGCTGAGCGTGCCCGCATTGATCGTCGTGCCGCCGGTGTAGGTATTGACACCCGCCAGGGTCAGCGTGCCGTTGCCGGCCTTCGTCAGAGCGATGGCCCCGCCGCCGATGACCCCGCCGACGGTCAGGGTGTTGGCTGTGACGGTGACGGTACGGCTGGCATTCGGCGTCACCGTGCCGGTACCCAGGTTCAAACTTCCGCTGGCGCCGGAGAAGGTGAAGTTACCGTTCCAACTCTGGGGATTGGCATTGGCAATCGTCACACTCCCGTCGAGGGTGGTTCCGTCACTGATGGTAAGCGTGCTGGCGGTAGCGCCCAGGGCCGTCGTATTGCCAAGATTGAGCGTTCCAGCGGAGAGCGTCGTGCCGCCGGTGTAGGTATTGGCGCCGGAGAGCGTCAAGATCCCCGTGGTTGCCTTGTTCAAGCTGCCGGCACCGCTGATAATGGAGGCAATCGTGCCGCTGTTGAGCGATGTGTCCAGATTACCGACGGTGCTCAGCACCACCGGTCGATTGGCGATCGTGAACGCCCCACCGAACAGAAGCGTGCCGCCACTGAACGTGAGCGTACCGGCACTACTGCTCGTCGCGGTGCCGAGATTGCTGTCGGCGCTGACATTCAAGATGCCGCCGCTGAGGGTCGTGCCGCCGGTGTAGGTGTTCGCACCGGAGAGGGTCGCCGTGCCACCCGACACGGTAAGGGCTGAACCGCTCGCGATGACACCGGCAGCGCTTTCCGTCAACGCGCCGCCACTGACGGTGATGGCCGTCCCGCTGAGTGTTCCTGTGAGATTGAGCAGTCCGATGCTGACGCTCGTCGGACCGGTGTAGCTGTTGTCGCCGGAGAGGGTCAACGTGCCGGTGCCGAGGACCGTCAATCCTCCCACACTACTGATGGGACTGCCCAGGGCAATGGTTCCGGTGCCGGTATTGAAGTTGTGGTTGCCAGTGCCCAGCACTAATCCTGTCAGACTGATCGTCTGGAGGCTGCCGGTGTTGTTGAGCACATTGCCGGTAAGGGTAGCGGAGTTGCCGGTCAGCGTGTAGGAGCTGTTTTGGAACGTAAGCCCGGCAAAGGTACTGCTACCAGCGGCGCTGAAGTCGTTGTTGGCGGTGGTGGTGACGGCGGCGGGGTCACCGAACACGAGTATCGTAAGGCCCGCCGTTGGCGCCGTGCTGCCTACCCAGCTACTCGCGGTCGACCAACTTGTGCCACCAGTACCGATCCACGTAGAGTTGGCGGTGCTTGGGCTAATCACCAACTGCTCCCACCCGTCGCCACTTGGTTGGAACTCGTACACATAGGCGGGACTGGGGGTAGAGCCATTGATACTGGTGAGGCTCAAGGTTCCGCTGCCATTCAAGCTGGTTCTCTTGATTAATTTGTAGGTACCCTCTGTCACCGTGCCATTGTTGTAGGTGAGATCAACAGAGATTGTACCACCGTTGTTGAGCGTGAGGGCGCCGGCGTTGATGAAGGATGAAACCGTGCCACTGTTGGAGAAGGCAAAGTTCAGGGTGCTGTTATTGGCCAGCGTCAGGCTGCCGCCCACCGTCAGCGTCCCCGACCCGCTGCTGTTGCCGGGAGTCAGCGCGGCGCCGCCATTCACGGTAACGCTCCCGGCTATCGTACCGTTTCCGCCGAGGATGGCGGTGCTATTGACCGTAAACGCCCCCGTACCGGTGTTGTTTCCATTAACCAGCAAACTCCCGCCGCTCACCGTCGTCACGCCGGAGTAGGTGTTCGGGCTCGAACCTGCGAGAACCAGCGTGCCAGCGCCGACTTTAGTGAGGCTGCCGGTGCCGCTGATGATGGAGGAAATCGTTCCACTGCTGAGGGATGTATCCACATAACCGAGGATCCCGGCGTTCAACACCACCGGCCGCATGGCAATCGTAATCGCGCTCGAACTTCCGAACTGGAGCGTGCCGCCGTTGAACGTGAGCGTGCCTGAGGTACTACTGTTAGCAGTACCGAGATTAGTGTCGTTATTGGCGATGTTCAAGATGCCGCCGGTCAATGTCGTTCCGCCGCTGTAGGCGTTCGCGCCGCTGAGAATCAGCGTGCCGGCACCAACCTTGGTCAGCGCGCTAGTCGTACTGGGCGCTGCTGTGGAAATAGTAAGGGTATTCCCGGTCGTCACGTCGATACTGCTCGACGCCGTCATTTGCCACGGACGATTAATGGTCGTGTTCTGAGCCGTGCCGGTGTACTGCAACACGCCGCCGCCCAGGGTCAACGTGCCTGCGCCGGTGCTGACCGAACCAAGGTTTCCAAAAGCGCCCGTCCCAAGATTGCCAGTGACGATAAGCGTGCCGGCGCCGATCGTTGTAACGCCGGTATAGGTGTTGTTGCCGCTGAGCGTCAAGGTGCCGGCCCCGGCCTTGGTCAGCGAACCGCTGCCGCCAATGGTTTGGCTGACGGTGAAGGTGTTGGCGGAGTTATTGATGTCGAAGCCGCCGTTGAATGTGCCCCAGTTGACCGCGTGGGAATCGAGGTTGACGAGGGTGGTGCCGGTCACTTGCAGCGTGCCGCCGCTAAACGTGATCGCTCTGCTGGCGCCGCCAATGTTCGCGTCGGTGCCAATGCTGAGCGCGCCGCCGCTAAGGGTCGTGCCGCCGGTGTAGGTGTTGACGCCGGAGAGCGTCAGCGTGCCGGTGCCGATCTTGGTGAACGCCAACGTGCCGGTACCGTCCTGCATCACGCCGCTGAAGGTGGTGTTTTGCGTCACCGTGCCGCTGCTGGTCAGCACGAAATTACCGGTCGCCGTGATGGTGCCGCCAGTGCCCGAAAGCGCGCCAATCGTGCCGGTCGCGCCGACAACCAACGTCGCCGTGCCGCTGTTGAGCGTCAACGATCCCGTGGCCCCGCTCGCGCTGATGGTGCCCAACGACTGGCTGGCGCCCATCACCAGCGTGCCACCGCTGATTGTGGTGCCGAGGGTGTAGGAGCTGTTGCCGGTGAGGGTCTGGGTGCCGCTACCAATCTTGACGATACCGAGGTTACCGGAGCCGGACGTCATGGTGCCGCTGAAAAGACCGGAGCCATTGCCGCCGCCGAAGGTAATCGTATTATTATAGCCTTTCACCGTGCCGCTTCCGGTCAGGGCATTGATGGTTTCATTATACCCCTGGTTGACATTATAGAGGGTGCCAATGACATTTACGCTCGAGGTATCGGGAATATAGCTAAGATTCTGACCACCGCCGTTATTCAAATCCAACTCGGCACCAGAATTGATCTGAATATCGCCACTAAAGGTATTGGCTGCGTCGATGAAAGTAGTAGTAAGTCCACTGATAGTCAAACTGCCGGTCCCGGAAATGCCGCCTTTGAAGGCGGAGTTCTGACTGGGCCATCCTAGGACCACGTTTCTGTTCAACGTGATCGCTGCGGTAAAGTTGCCGTATCCAAAAGTTACCGTTCCCCCGTAGTTGGCGACGGTAATGGGGCGGCTAATGGTGTTAGCACCATATGACAGCGAAATCGCATCCGCCCCGGAATTGGCGTCACCCAGAGTGATCACTCCCGACGTGCCAAACGCATTGGCATTTCCGGCGATAACCGTGCCTGCACTGATGGTGGTGTTGCCGGTGAAGGTGTTGGCGGCGGAGAGGGTCAGGGTGCCGGTACTGCTCTTCAGCAGCACGCCGCTGCCGCTGATGGTGCCGCTCAACGTTTGAGCCGCCGAACTGGCGTAGTTAAACGTGGCGCCCGAGCCGATGGAAATCGTGCCGGCGCTCGCCAAGCCGCCTGAACCGCCAATCGTGAGCATGCCCCCGCTGATCGTCGTCCCGCCGCTGTAGGTGTTATTACCGGTGAGGACGGTCGTGCCGGTGCCGATCTGATTGAGGGCGCCGGTGCCGGAGAGGGTGTTGGCGAAGGTGGCGGTGTTGTTCAGGTTGAAGGCCAGCACGCCGTTGTCAGTGACCGTGCCAGTACCGAGGGCGCCGGTCGTGCCGCCGGCGCCGACTTGCAAGATGGAGCCGATGTCGACGGTGGTGGTCCCGGTGTAGACATTATTGCCGGCAAGGATGATGGTGCCTCCGCCGCTTGCCAGGAGGCTGGACGCCGTGCCGTTGTTGGCAATGACGGAGTTGACGGTCATGAGGGTGCCGCTGTTGTTGTTAATCAGGCTCAGGGGGCCACCCGAGCTGTTGACCATCAGGGTGCCATCGTTCGCGGACGCGCCAATGGTCATCTGGGCCTTCCCGGCACCGATCATGAGGCCGGGGGTTTGCAGTGTCTTGGTACCCTCGAAGTTCAGTGTACCGGCACTGGCGGAGTTCTGGAGCAGCGTACTGATCGAGCCAGTCCCGCTGAAATTCAACGTGCTGGTGCCCGGACCGCCGCTCATACTCACGGCAGTGGCGCCGGCCGAAATCGAGCCTCCCCAGGTGAGGTCGGTGGACGTCGCGGCGGTGATCGTGCCACCGCTGGTTACCGTGGCAAAGCTGGTGCCACCGATCGTGGCCCACGCACCGAGATCACCCGCAGCGTTCAAGGTGGTGATGGTGATGGTGCTGCCGTTGCTGCCGGCGGTGAAGTTGAGGAGGCCACCGGTGCGCGTGATGGTCCCGAGGTTCAGCGTAAGCGTGCCACCCGCGCCGGGGGTGACGGTGATGGTATTGGCCCCGGAGCTGACGTTGACCCTGTTGAATGTCTGGCTGTTGGCGGTCGAGGCGTTGCCGGTCAGCGTCAATGTCCCGCCGCTGGCGCCGTTGAAATTCAAGGTCGAACTGCCGGAGATGATGTTGGCGGCGACCGTGCTGAAGTTCAGGTTCAACAGGCCGGCGCCGAGGGAGGTCGCGCCGGTGTAGGTGTTGGCGCCGGAAAGGGTCAGCGTACCGGTGCCGATCTTGGTGAACGCCAACGTGCCGCTTCCGTTCTGCATCACGCCGCTATAGGTGGTGCTTTGCGTGCCCGTGC
>JBAXRC010000191.1:0-5197 GCA_037131415.1 bacterium
GTCCTATAGACCATCCCATCACCCGCCGCTTCATCGAAGACGCTGGCAACACCACTCAGGCGCTGGGGGTGGGGCGGGTGGTCGGCCAGATCTTCGCCTATCTCTATTTCAGCGAGGTACCTCGTGGCCTCGACGACATGAAGGAGTCCCTAGGGATCAGCAAGGGCTCCGCCAGCATGGGGGTGAGGCAACTCGAGCAATGGGGGGCTGTCCAGCGCGTCTGGGTCAAGGGGGACCGCAAGGACTACTATATCGCCAACGACTACTTCGGCCAGATCGTCCGTAACATCGCCTCTGATTTGATGGGCAAGCGACTGGCGGGGCTGGCGGCCTCGTTGGACGCGGCTGACGCTGAGCTGAATGCCACCAGCCAGACCACAGTTCACAGACCACAGCCATCAGACCTGAATACGAATCACAAGTTCCTCAAGGACCGGGTCCAGCGGCTGAGGGCGTTTCAGGAGAAGGTTAATAAGACCTGGAATAATCCGATTGTGAAGATGATGCTGAAGTAGAAGGCAGGAGTCGGGGGATAGAAGGGGACTTCACCGCTGATCTGCACTGATTCGCACTGATGGGGACCCTTCGGCAGGCTCAGGGCAGGGAAGAATATGTTGGGGTGTTTTCGTTTCGGAGTACCGAAATCAAAAATCCCGCAACATTCTCTTCTCCGGATTTCCCTCATTTCTTAAATCAGTGGTGAAATCCCCTCTTTCCGAATCAGTGCAGATCAGTGGTGAAGTCTTCTCTCGAATGGAGCAAAAGTTGCAAGTTACGATGTGACCCTGAGAGCCCATAATCTAGATGAAGGCGGACACTTCCCGTGAATGATGAAAAAGTTATAAGTTACGATGTGACCCAAAGATTCCTGGAAGCGGACGCACAGGCTAATGGCGAGATCGGTATATCTTTTGTTGTTGTGAATTTCAACATGGCGGGTTTGGTGTACCGATTAGTGGAGGCCATCCGTAGAGAGGTTGCTGGCAAGTTCAGCCATGAGATCATCCTTGGAGACAATTCAACAGACCCGGAGTTCCGGGTTGATGAGCGCTATCGTGGCGTGAGTGAGGTCCGGGTTGTTCAATTGCCGGCAAACGAAGGCTATGTCAAGTCGGCCGCTTCGCTGCTGAATCTGACGCGAAACAAATACGTTGTTATGCTGCATCCGGATGTGGATTTCCAAGCACAGTGCATCTCGCGGTTGATTGACTTTATGGAGGTACATCCTCTGGCTGGAATTGTCAGCCCGAATCTTATCTATCCGGATGGGAAGCCCTGCAAAATCCGCCTGAGGTTAGCCACCCCCCTGACGGAATGTAAAAGACTGCTCAATCTCATTACCCGCGGGGTCCTCCGGCGGAATCTGGTGAAGGATGAGTTGTTGTGGGACCGGCAGGCGGATGTGGCGGCTGATATGACCATGAGCGTGTGCATGGTGATCCGGAAAACGATGCTGGACAAAATCGGGCCCATTCATGTGCCGCTATGGAGCTATTACTTCAATGATTGGCTGGGCTTAAAGGCCCGGCGGGGGGGCTATTCCTGCCATTATCTACGGGACGCCGTGGCGATTCATTATGAGCGATTTGCCGATGCTTCCCTCTACAGCAGGAAAGCCGATTCAACCTACAAAGCAACGCCGATTCCAGTTGAGGGAGTGATGCAAAAGGATCACTTTGTCTTTCTTCGGTCCGCACACTCACCAGGGAAGGTGTTTGTCTTCAAATGGATCATGATAATGGAGTATCTTTTCCTGCTCGTGACAACACTGCCTCGATATCGCGAACGGCAACAGCAGGCCATCGCCTACCGCAAGGCTCTAAAGCTGATATATAGCGCATGAATCACGATCACGTGACAATGGAAATATTCCGCCCTGCATGCTCTGTGTTGATTTTACATCATTTTACGTAGTTTTCCGCCAGAAGACGCCGAAGCCGCCAAAACCAGGATCCACGATCTCATCATGTATGTTGTTTGCTTTTCGGTAGTCCTCGACAGCTTTTTTGCAGGGGCCAAGAGGCCAGTCGTCAATAATACAAAAACCACCGGTCGAAAGCTTTGGGTAGAGGTTGGTAAGTCCCTGAATTGTTGACTCGTACATGTCTCCATCCAAGCGCATGACGGCGAGGCGATTTGAGGGAAGCGTGGGAAGAGTATCTTTGAACCACCCCTTTAAGAAGATGACTCTATTGTCAAGCAAGCCATAACGTGCGAAGTTGTGACGCACTTCCTCGAGGGAGACGCTCAGATAAGGTATGTTGTGAAAAGTGGCGCCCGCATCTGATGGGAATTGATCTTGATCAGGTTTGGGCAATCCCTCAAACGAGTCGGCGACGAATATACGTCGGGAACTATCACCATACGCTTCGAGAACGGCCTTCATCATTATACAGGCGCCACCGCGCCAGACCCCTGTTTCAATCAGATCACCCTGAACTTTGTCATCAATAATTGTTTCCACGCACGTTTGAAGACTCTTGAGCATGCCCATTGGCATCATGGTGTGAGCCTGAACTGGCCAGTAGTGGACCCCTCGCTTACACAAGACGAAATTGCGTTTCTCAAGTAACGGCCTAAGCATTCTGAAATATGCGAATTTTCGCAAAGACCAACGCGGATATTGCATTGCCAAAGCATCAAAGGGCAGGGGCGGATCTTCCCACATTGAACAGGTGAGAATGTTCCTCATAAGATCCAAATAACGGTTGTGATTATTCATGGTGGCTGTCTCCATATGTCGAATTCCTAGAGTATCAGGCAGGCCTGATTTGTAAATCGTTTATACAAGGCAAAGGCGTGACTATTCTGGGGATAAAGGTTGTCACACGGGGTCGTATGCAGGGCGCTAATCATTGAAGAGTTGCGTATGATCGTGTAGTGGGCAGATTGGTAATTCGTTATTTGTTTGCGGGGTCGGTGCGGACATGAATAAGCGTCAGTTGATTAAGGATGTTCTGTTATTAAACCTGCCAAAGTTGATTTTGCGTTTCCATAAGTTTACCGCTTTGTTGAAACGTCAACTCGTTCTGCCTGCCAATAATTACAGCGCGACCAAGCGGTATTACGATATACCCATCATTATCAATAACCGCAACCGCCATACCTGTCTTAGGTTGATGATAGATTGGTTGATGTCTGCCGGTTACAAAAACATTGTTGTTCTGGATAATAACAGCCGCTACAAGCCGTTGTTGGATTACTATAAAAATTCCCCGGTCAAAGTGATCTATTTGAAAGAAAACATGGGGCATCTGGCGTTTTGGAAAACGCCTGTTTATCGAGAGTATTATCGTGACTATTATGTTTATACCGATCCAGATATTTTACCCGTGGCTGAATGTCCGGCGGATTTTATGAGCCATTTCATGGCTCTATTAAACAAAAACCCTAACGTTGAGAAGGTAGGGTTCGGATTGAAAATTGACGACTTGCCCGACACTTATGACCGGAAAAATGAGGTGATTTATTGGGAAAATCAATTCTGGCAGAAGGAAATAGAAACGGGCGTTTATGATGCAAGAATCGACACCACGTTCGCTCTTTATAAACCGTTTACAAATGCTGCACTTTGGCCTCAAAATGCCTTGAGAACCGGCGGCAACTATGTGGCCCGCCATTTGCCCTGGTACGAGGATTCGAGAAACGAAACTGAAGAAAGTCGCTTTTACAGGGCTGAAGTGAAAGAAGGCGCCTCGCACTGGATTAGGAAAGATGTGTAATATGATGAAATCTCCCTGTGCGACAAATAATATTGCATCGATGAGTAAGATGCCTGAAGGGTTGGATCGCTGTTTCTATCGAAAAGGCGCGGTGCTGGATCGGCATCAGGAGATCCGGTTGCGGATGGTGCGGCGTTTGCTCAAGGGGTGCGGGGGAAGAGCCCTTGACTATGGATGCGGATATGGCGACATCACCCATGCGGTCTCCCCGCAGTTCTCCGACATCGTGGGCGTGGATGTTGACGAGGGCCGGGTTCAATGGGCGAACCGCGAGTTCTCTCCGCTTTCATTTCGCGTATGTCAAGGCGACCGGGTCGAGTTTCCGGATGGAGCGTTCCAGACCGTCATCTCGATCGTGGTCATCAACTGGGTTCATTCGCCGGATGCCTATATAAAGGAAGCCCATCGCCTGCTGGCCAGCGGCGGGGCACTTGTCATTTCGGCCGCGGCGCCAGACAGGATCAGGAACCTTTTCCGCCGGATAACGGGGCGTCCTCCCGCAGACATGGGGTGCTGGGCCGTGTCATTAAACGACATGCGACGGCTCTTACAGGACCACGGATTCCGGATTGATCGAACCGACTGCTTCTATGATCCACTGAGTGAGGATTTCCGTTCATGGAAGAGCTTTCTGAACGGCCTTGGCAGGCTGCCCGCGAGACTTGCAGGATCTTGTGGTTTCGCACCCTACTATGGCTTGCGAGCAATTAAGGAAGAAAGGATGAGGGATGAGACTTGAGTGTGAAAGGGGAAAATGCCGCAGGATCTGAGAAAAAGGACGAGCTCTCAAGAGGCTGATGAGACGCTATATTGGCTGGAACTGCTCAAGGATGAGTGCAAGATCAACAATGACAGCCTAATGTGGCTTGAAAAGGAATGCAACGAGCTCATTGCGATTTTCGTCACCATGTCCAAGAAAGTCAAAAAAACCAGCAAAACATAACTATTCTTTCAGCTTTCAAGTTTCATCCCTCATCCCTTCTTCTCCCTGATTCAGCTCTCAAGTTTCATCCCTCATCCCTCTCTGCCCTCCCTATGACCTTCCCTCTCACGCTTCTATTTATCTGGCTGATCTTCTGGCGGCCCCAGGAATGGTTGTTGCCCTGGTTATATGGATGGCCCCTGCTGGATATCATTGTCTACGGCGCCCTGCTCTCGCTGGCGGTGGAAGTTCAACAGGGTGTGGTCCGGTTTCCGAAGACGCCAGCCTTCCTTCTGGCGGTGGGGCTATGGTTTTCAACCCTGATGTCCCACATCGCCCACGGCTATTTTAAAGGGATGATGGACACCCTTCCGGAGACGTTCAAGATTTGTTTTTTTCTTGCGCTGATTCTGGTGGTGGTCGATCGTATCGGTCGGCTCCGTGCTGTTATCAACATCCTGGTACTGGCGGGTGTCATTATGGCGGTGGATGCCCTGGTTCAGTATAATACCGGCACAGGGTTCACCGGGTCCAAGCCGTTGGTGTATTACTA
>JBAXRC010000192.1:0-5193 GCA_037131415.1 bacterium
GGCTGATATCCCTAGGCAAATCAGCCCGGATCGCCATCGTCTCGGGCAGGATCAGGTAGATCAGCGGGTAGAGGGCGATAAATACCGCCGGGAATACCGCCATGAAGCAGATCGTCCTGCCCGCATACGTTTTTCCTTCAGGCATCTTCACGCTCACCTCCCGGCGCTTGCGAATTCCCGTAACGCCCATTCTAATCTCAGGCACCATGCGGGGGAAGCGCGCCATTTTCATTCAGGTATTCAAGGATATCCCCAGGAAGCGGACCTTTGCCAGGCCACTGATATTTCCTCATGATCGAAACCGCCGAATCCCCGTTCCCGATTCGGAACGTCAAGGGATGCCGCGGCAGGAGGATGCAGGGAGGGAAGTCGCCGTTGTGAAGCGCAATGTATTTTTCAAGTTTTTGGGGAAGCGGGCCGGCACCGTTGTACTGAATATATTCCCCGCATACCTGGTACAATCGCTCCTCCGGGGCAAGTTCGACCACCTTGACGGGCACCGGAACGGATTTCTTGCTCACCGGAACCTCCTTGCTGGCAGCATTCTTCCCATAGACCGCCCACAGGAAGTCAAGCTCATCCAGCATCTTGACGCGATCGGCACTCAGGGTTCCCATCTTCCGTCGATGCCGCTGATTGGCCACCCAGTTGGCCAGGTTGGGATCCGCCGGACACGACGAAGGCACATCGCAGTCCCCATGCTTCTTCTTGTATTTCTTGAGGCGCTCCAGCATCTCGCACCAGACGGTGTCTGCGGGGGCCCAGACAAATTCCACCTGATTGAGCCTGTCAACAAGGCGTTGATCAAGCTCTCCTATCTTGTGGCGATACCGCTGCATCGCCACCCACCGGCCCAGCTGAAGATCCTTCTTCCAGTTTGCCGGAACACGGCAATGTCCATGCTCTTTCTTGAAAGCGTCAAGAGCGCGAAACATGCTTTCCCAATCAACACTTTTCCGCGCCATGGTGATCCTCGCTCTGATTCAGAAGCTGCTCGCCGTTTCCTTCATGACAGTAACCTGCCACCCACGCCCTGTATTGGACACCTTCTTTCGGTTCCTGTCAATACTGCGCCTCCAGGCAGCCGCCTAAAACGTCTGGCTGCGACGGGCTTCCTTGATGGCGCCATCGATATCGGCTTCCGTAAAACGGTCAGTCAACTTCTTCACAAGCCTTCCCTGGGCGTCATAAACCCAGAACTGGGGAAGGGATTTGATCTTCAGGGCCGTGCAGATCGGCGCTTCAAAATCCTTGAGTGTCACCTTCAGGACTACCATCCGGTTCGATTTCTTAGCCGCCAGGGCATCCAGGTAATTGCCTTCACGGACACTGGCCAGGGCCGTGGGAAGATGGAAATGCACCACGTTAACCATCCCCTTCTTCAGGGACGCCACAATATCCACTTCCTCGCCATGACTAATGTCGTTCGAGTCATCCGTCGCCATCTCCCGCCAGGTCCCCGAGCGACGCCACTCCCGGGTTTGTGCCCCTGTCTGAGGAATGCGTGCCGCCCTTATAACCGGCCCGGCAGGTATAACCGGCCCGGCAGGAAGCTCCTCCTTCGGGGGCCAGGCATCCGGATCGACAACCACCGACACCGCCTTCAGCATGATCACGGGCTCACTCATCGTCTGTCCGTCCTTTTTGAAGCGGAACATATTATGATCCACCTGAACAAACTCCACGGAATCATGCCGCTTCCGGGCTAATTCCACGGACACCGTGACGGTCGATTCCGGGACAATGCTTTTCACCTTGAGGGGATACTCCGAGAGCTTTACGCCATCCTTGCCTGTAAAAACAAACTTCCGGTTTGCGAAACCCTGGAAGGACCCATTTACCGTCGCGCCGTCGCTGTAGGTCAGTGTGTCGGCCTTGGATGACAAGGCCCATGCAAGGAAGAGACACAACTTGACAACCCTTTTAATCATGGGCATCCCTCTTTGTTATTCCCACTCAATCGTCGCAGGGGGCTTGGAACTGATGTCATAGACCACCCGGTTAATGCCCGAAACCTCATTGATGATCCGGCTTGAGATGCGGGCCAGGGTGTCATAGGAAACCCTTGACCAGTCGGCCGTCATGCCGTCCTGGCTCTCCACAATGCGGATCGCCGCCACATTCTCATAGGTCCGGCTGTCGCCCATGACCCCCACGGTCTGGATCGGAAGCAGAACCGCAAACGACTGCCAGATGCGGGCATACATCGGATCCTTAACCATTTCCTCCTGAACCCGGATATCCGCTTTCTGGAGCAGCGTCACACGATCCTCCGTCACCTCACCAAGAATGCGGACAGCCAGCCCGGGGCCCGGGAAAGGCTGGCGGTTCACCAGATAGTCCGGCAACCCGAGCTCGCGCCCCAGCAACCGCACCTCGTCCTTGAACAGTTCACGGACCGGCTCGATCAGTTTGAACTTGAGATCCGCGGGCAATCCGCCCACGTTGTGATGGCTTTTGATCGTCACGGAGGGGCCGCCGATCGGCGAGGCGCTCTCGATAACATCCGGATAAAGCGTGCCCTGTGCCAGGAAGTTGACCTCGCCGAACTTGCGCGCCTCGGTCGAGAACACATCAATAAAGGTCTTTCCAATCGCCTTGCGCTTCAGCTCGGGATCCACCACGCCCTTCAGCGCCGTCATAAAACGTTCCTGGGCGTGCGCCACATGCAGATCGACGCCAAATGCCTTTCCGAACAACTCCTCCACCTGTTCCGCCTCGCCGGCACGGCACAGGCCGTTATCCACAAAGACGCAGTGAAGCTGCGGGCCAATGGCGCGGTGCAGCAGGGCTGCGACAACCGAGGAATCCACCCCGCCGCTCAGGCCGCACAGGACATGCCCGTCGCCCACTTTTTCACGGATGGCGACGATGCTCTCCTTGATGAACTGGGACATCTCCCAGTCCGGCCGGCACTTGCAGACATCGAACAGGAACCGGTTCAGCAGGGCTACCCCCTGGGGGGTGTGCACCACTTCGGGATGAAACTGGAGCCCGTAGATGCGGCGCGCCTCATTGCCCATGGCCGCCACCGGACAGGTTTCCGTGCGGGCCAGCACGCTGAATCCCTCGGGCATCCGCTCCACCTGGTCGCCATGGCTCATCCAGACATCGAGCTCGGAGGGCAGACCACGGAAGAGGGACGAGGCATCCACCACGGAAATCTTCGCGCTGCCATACTCGCGCTCACGCCCCGGCTTGACGGACCCGTTCAGGAGCTTGGCGGTCATCTGCTGGCCGTAACAAATCCCCAGCACGGGAACACCGAGATCATAGATCGCCGGGTCGCACAGGGGAGAGCCCTTGTCCAGCACGCTGGCCGGACCGCCCGACAGGATGATGCCCGCCGGTTTCCGCGCCTTGAGTTCGGCGGCGGTGATATTGAACTTCAGAAGCTCCGAATAGACCCGCTGCTCACGGACACGCCGTGCAATCAGCTGGCTGTACTGGGAACCAAAATCAAGGATCGCTATCCAATTGTGCCCCTGCATAAATATTACGCCTTTCGGATCATGTCTCGGAATTGGCCAAAGAGATAATAGGGATCATGTGGTCCCGGGGAGGATTCGGGATGATACTGCACGCAGAACATCGGCTCCTTCCGGTGCGATAGCCCCTCGACCGTCTGGTCATTGAGGTTAATGTGCGTCACCTCAACCAGCGCCGGGTTGATTGATGCCGGATCCACGGCGAAATTGTGGTTCTGGGAGGTGATTTCCACTGCGCCCGTGCGAAGGTTCTTCACCGGATGGTTGCACCCATGATGCCCAAACTTGAGCCGGTATGTTTTTCCGCCACAGGCCAGGCCGAGAATCTGATGTCCCAGGCAGATTCCCATCAAGGGAACCTTGCCCAGCAACGCCCGGGCCGCCTCGATGGCATAGGTCACCGCCGCGGGATCCGCAGGACCGTTCGAAAGGAACACACCGTCAGGCTTGAGCTTCAACACCTCGGCCGCCGGGGTCTGGGCGGGCACCACGGTCACTTCCATCCCGTTCAGCCGCAGGCTGCGCAGGATGTTCCACTTGATTCCGAAATCATAGGCTACGATCTTCAGGTCGGCAGGCGGCAGGGCTGAGGCAATACCCCACGACGCCGTCAGCGTCCCGTCGACATCCCATTTGTAGGGCGCCTTGCAGGAAACCTTGGCCGCATAATCCTGGCCATCGAGCCCGCCCCACTCCAGCGCCTTCTTTACGGCATCCGCCTCGCTGACCGTTCCCGTCACACTCATAAAGCCGCGCTGGGTCCCCTCGGTACGGAGCCGGGTGGTCAGGGCACGGGTATCAATGCCTGCAATGGCTGGGATATTCCACTTCACCAGGTAATCCTTCAGCGAACCATCGGCCCGCCAGTTGCTGGTTTCGTTCATGTTGTGGATGACGAACCCGTTGGCGAAGAGCTGGCGGCTCTCCATGTCGGGCAGGTTCATGCCCGTGTTCCCGATTTCGGGATAAGTCATGGTGACAAACTGGCCGCTGTAGGAGGGGTCGCTCAGGATTTCCTGATAGCCGGCCATCCCCGTATTGAACACCACTTCACCAAATCCATCCACGGGAGCGCCGACCGAATACCCCCGCAAAATCGTCCCGTCCTGGAGCGCCAGAAACGCCTTCCGCTCCCGCTGTTCACGCCAATTCCATTTCGAAGCCATAGTCAATCCTTCCCATCCCCGAAAAAAAAGTTCAAGCAGTCTAGCGATTCCCACGGCGCTTGGCAACGGCGCAAAAGAGAAGCGTATCTCCAAGGTGGACCTGGACATCCGGGCACAGTCCGGTCAATTCATGATCATCCCATGCACCTGACGCCGCTCGGAGAGCGGCGTCCACCTTGAGCCGATCCACCCAAGCACCAAAACTTAGTCATTCAATTGATGACCGGGATGTGAACACCGGGCATTGGTGCCGATGGTGTCCAGGGAATAGGTACCCCCCTGCGGGCATTTGGGCATTTTGCCTTCACCCAGATACTTGATGATATCGGATTCCTTTACCGCGGCGCCACTCTCTTTGTTGTTTTCCAAAGCCCACTGCTCCTTGGCGGCCTCCATCATCCGGAGATTATTGATGCAGGAATTCCCCTGCGAAACGCTCCGCGCCTTCAGGAAACTGGGGACAGCAATGCCCGCCATCATGGCAAACGGAGCCACCATCGCGCTGGCCACCATTTCCTTCGCCCCGGCCGACGACACCC
>JBAXRC010000193.1:0-5133 GCA_037131415.1 bacterium
ATCGGCAAGAACCTCGTCGGCATGATGCTCGAGGGCGCGGGATTCAAGGTGATCGATGTCGGGATCAATGTCGATCCAGTCAAATTTGTCGAGGCGGCCCGGGAGCACAACGCCACGCTGATCGGGGCTTCGGCGCTGCTGACGACCACGATGACGAACATGAAGGAAGTGGTCGATGTGCTGAAGAAATCCGACATGGCCGGCAAGGTGAAGCTGATGATCGGTGGCGCGCCGGTGACCCAGGCGTTCTGCGATGAGATCGGTGCCGATGGCTATGCGCCCGACGCGGCTTCCGCGGCGGATCTGGCCAAGGTATTGGCGAAGTAAGCAGACTCCTTTGTGTTTGCGAAGAGCGGGAATTCATGGGAATCCCGCTCTTTTTTTGTGTTCCCTTGACGACCAGAGTTTCCCGGGCGTATAGTCCATAGAGTATTTGTGAGGGAGCTCTGTATGGCGGGACCATTGAAAATCATAAGTCGGGCAAAACCAGTAGCCGTAGCCGCTGGTAAGCCCGCATTGCGGTTCCCCTTGAAGTCTTTGGCCCCCGTGGCCGGAAAACCGGTCGTTGGCAAGCCTCTGGCGCGGTTCCCTTTGAAATTCAAGAAACCCTCGCTCAAGCTTGTCCCCAAGGGGAGTCAGCCTCCGCCGAAGAAGGACGAATCCTTTGCCAGCAAGCGGTATGAGTTGCGCCGCATGATCAACGAGGGCGGAATGGGCACGATCTACCAGGCGTGGGACACGATCCTGGGGATGGAGGTGGCTCTCAAGATGTTGAGGCCGGAGATTGCCAAGGATGCGGATTCGGTGGCCCAGCTCAAGAGTGAGGCTGCGGTGGCCATGAAGCTGTCGCATGAGAACATTGTCCGTCTTCACAACATCGAGATCGAGAAGGATCATATTTTTATTGTTATGGAATACGTTGAGGGCCAGACCCTGCGCGCGATCATCCAGGACATGGGGCCGCTGGCCCTGGAGGCAGTCCTGGATATTGCCCATGCCTGTTCCTCGGCCCTCAGCTATGCTCATGAACGGGGGATATTGCACCGTGACATCAAGCTCGACAACCTGATGATCAATAACGACATGACCCTCAAGCTGCTGGATTTCGGTATTGCGCTGAAGGTAGCTCGGGGTCGCGACCAGAGCGAATTTCTAGAAGGCTCGCCCGGTTATATGAGCCCTGAGCAGCTACATGGCCTTCCGGTGGATGTCCGGACCGATGTCTTCTCGATGGCCGTTGTGCTTTGTGAACTCCTGACCGGGTTGCGGACGTTCCCGAACGTGGACGACCTCCATCAGATGTATGATACCGCGCCGATGGGGCTGGAAACCGTTCCTGCTTCTGTGGCGGAGGTGCTCCGGAAGGGGTTGGCTCTCGATGTCAACGATCGGTGGCCTACTGTTCAGCAGTTCTACCACGCCTTTGAGCATGCCCTCAAGCCGCTGATCTGAGGGGTCAGGGGTGGAGGGGGGGGCTGACAGATAGCTTGAAATAACCTGCCTGGAATGGTAAGAATTTTTGCCAACCAAGAGGTGCTTAATGAAACAGGCTTCCCTGAAAATGCAGCAACGTCGAGAAGATGCGATCAAGGCAGGCGCGGCGGAGTTGGCCCATGCCCTTGAGAAAAGCCTTGTGATTCGGCGCTTTGAGGGGACCTGCAAGTGTGGTCTCATGCTGACCGACCGGGATCGGGATCCCAAGAAGAAGACGGTTTATAACTGTCCCCATTGCGGGCGGTCAGGCGCGCCAGTCGTGGTTTCGGTGTGACGATCCGCGGTGAATCAGCTCTGGACAAAGCCGATTAATATTCATAGATTGTGTTTCGTTTTTTCCACCACGCGGGAGTAATTCAGTGGTAGAATGTCAGCTTCCCAAGCTGAACGTCGTGGGTTCGATCCCCATCTCCCGCTCCACTTTTACTTCAAGAGCCGCTCATGACCCGATCCACGACTTCCTTCAGCTGACTTTCGGTATAGGGTTTTGCCAGGATACCCTTGAAGCCATATTCGGCATAATTCGACATGACAGGATCCTCCGCGTAGCCGCTTGAGACGATGCCCCTGACCTTGGGCTGGCAGGACAGGAATTGTTTCATGACTTCAGTTCCTCCCATGCTCCCAGGGATGGTCAGGTCAAGGATAACCAGGTCGAAGGGGGTGCCCGCAGAGAGAGCCTGTTTGAATTGACCGATCGCCTGGCGCCCGTCCTCGGCGGTTTCCACCATGCACCCGGAGGGTGTCAGCCAATGCGGAATGATGATGCGGATGAATTCTTCGTCATCCATAACAAGGATCCGCAGACTGCGTGACAGGGGCATGACGGAGGGAGGACTCTTCTCTGCCGGGGGGGGGGACTCAGCGGCTGGCAGGTAGACCGTAAAAATGGTTCCAGCTCCCTGGATTGAAACAACATCGATATAGCCGCCGTGCTTCTGGATGATGGAATAGGTGGTCGCCAGGCCCAACCCGTTGCTGGAGGTTTTAGTGGTAAAGTAGGGCTCGAAAATCCGGCCGATAATTTTCGGGTCAATGCCGATGCCCTCATCCTTCATGGTCAATTTCAGGTACTTGCCGGGCAGGAGGCCGTGGAAATCATCCCGGTCAATCCGTGAATTTTCGAGATGGATGTACAAGTGCCCCCCGTTGGGCATGGCTTGGCGGGCATTGGTGGTAAGGTTGGAGACCACTTGCTGGATCTGCCCCTTGTCCGCCTGGGCCAGCCACAGGTCCGCCTCGGGGGTAAACTCGAGCAGTACGTTGCTTCCGGAGAGATCAAACCGGGCAACCTCGGCGACCAGATCGGCGAGATTGAGGGTTTCGATGATCGGGGCACCCCCCTTGGCGAAGGTCAGGAGCTGATGGGTGAGATGGATGGCCCGTCCCATGGATTGCCCGGCCTTTTCGAGGAGTCCATGTGAAGGATGATTTCCGGGAAGTTCATTTTTAGCCAAGGCGATATTTCCGAACAGCCCCATCATGATGTTGTTGAAGTCATGCGCGATGCCGCCAGCCAATGTCCCCAGGCTTTGGAGATTCCGCATTTTCTGGAGTTCCGCCTCAACGCGCTTACGGGTCAAGGCGATCCCGATATGCGTGGCAATTCCCTCGAGGATCTCGATCGTCTCGGTGGTGAAACAATCCTTGTGCCGGTCGTTGAATTGAATCAGGCCGATGATGTTGACCTGGTCGCGGATAGGAACCAGGGCCAGCGAGGCGTAGCCTTGGTGGATACACCGGTTGCGGGGGTGATGGCGGGGATCCTGCTCGGCGGGAACGTCCAGTAACAGGAATGAGTTGTTGGTCCAGGCGCTTCCCCCGGGAGTGAAGAGCGGATTGGCAGGATCAGTCTTGCCGGAAAGAATCAGGCCGCAGGTACACTCCAAGTGCGGCTTGTCGTTTTCGTCGAGGCACAGGTTGCCTTGCGTGTCCCGTTCAACGAGGGAGTTTTCGGTGAGCAGGAAGTCGCTTGAAAACCCTTCTTGAACCAGATAGGGAAAATCGTCACCAACATGCATGCGGATCCCGATGGCATCGAGACCGGTTCCTTCCTTGAAAACGGCGAGGATGCGGGGGAAGAAATCTGAAGGATCTCCCGGCTCGTTGAGAATGTGCAGGATTTCGACGCCCATGGCGCGGTAGGCTTCGGCCTGTTTACGACGGGTAATGTCCTGGACTTGCGAGACGAAGTGCATCGGTTTGCCGTGGGTGTCCTTTACCAAGGATACATTGAGCTGCGCCCAGACGCCGTGGCCGTCCTTGTGGATGTAGCGTTTATCCATCTGGTAGGCGTCCTGGCGTCCCTCGATCAAGGCCTGAACATAGGCGAGATCTTCGGCGAGGTCGTCCGGATGGGTGATGGCCTGGAAGCCCCTGGCCTGCAGATCGGCCTCGCTCCAGCCCACCATGGCGCAGAAACGCTGGTTGACCCGCATGAATTGCCCATCTAGGCCGACCAGGGCCATACCGATGGGAGAGGCTCCGAAGGCCTGTTCCATCTGGGCCTCGACAAGATGCCGTGCGGCCTCATCCCGCAGGCGCTGGGTGATGTCCGTGACAGAGGACTGGTAGCCAATCGTAATGCCGTTCTGATCCCGAAGGATGGTGGCAATGCCGCGGGCGATGAAGGTGGAGCCATCCTGGCGTCGTGCGGTGTAGATGCCCTCCCATTGGCCCGTTGTGTTCAGGGCGGCTACAATAGTGCCGGCCTCGGCGGGATCCTGAATGAAATTCCTAATCGGCAGACCGATGACCTGCGCTTTGGACTGATAGCCCCAGAGTTTGAGGAACATGGGGTTGGCCTCAGTGATATTCCCGTTGGGGTCGGCAACGCTGTTGGCCGCCATCGAGGCATCGAAAACATCGTTTTTGAGTCGGAGGGAACGTTCAGCCTGGCGGAGACTGGCAATGGTTTGATTCTGCTGGAGGTTCTGGAAGGCCAAGGTGGAAAGTTGGTTGGCCAACGTGAAGAGTGTCTTGGCCACTTTCTCGAACCGGGAAAAGGGCATCGTGGGCACACGCTGGAAGGCGTCCATGAAAACCGCTTCGTCCGCTCCGATTTCCCGGGCGTAGGAGCGCATTTTCTCCTCGGTTTGGGTGGAGTCACGCACCTGTCCGATGAGCCAGTTGGCGATGTGGTGGCCGGCAACGTTGACGCTGGCGCCTGCATCCCAGAGTCCGCCGCTGAGGCAGGGCTGGATGATGGGACCATCGGGATGGAAGCGGCCGATGCTGGCATCGGAGGCATAGCAGTTCGCGCAACCCTTTTCGGTTTTTCGGATCACCTGGCTGCACAAGCAGGTAAAGTTGCTGGGTTCGGTGATAGGGACGCCATCAGGCCGCGTGATGATCGAGGCGACACCCGTAGCCTCCGCGAATTCATCCTGAAGGCGCTGGACATCGGGGATATTGAAGAGCTTCTCGAACGAAATGTCAGGAGTCTGGAGCGGCTCGCTATGTGCCGGGGTTTTCATGGTGTTTGGTTAGGGGCAGTGTTGTCAAGAAGTCACACTTTCATGCTCAAAGAGTGACAAAACGGCGTCTGGAAAGCAAGCGAAGCAGGCGGTGAAATCGTCCCCGCTACTGGAACCTCTCCGCCGGACAACCTTCCCCGATGGTGGCGCGTTGCTTGATCTG
>JBAXRC010000194.1:0-5099 GCA_037131415.1 bacterium
CCGTCAGGAAGGCGCCTCGCTGCTGATTGGCACCGGCGTGTCTTTTGAACGCTGGATGACGATCAGCTCGTTGATCCAACAGCGGCAGAGTCCCGGCCTCTCCGCAGCGGAGGATAAGGCTTTAGTCGAGTCCGGATTCTTGCAGAGAACATACGACTTTGGAGTAGGGGTGACATGAGCGCACTGTTCATTCTGAAGCCATTCGCCGCGCAGGCGCGCGGGAAGCGGCTCAAAGAAATGTTAAGTGCGGAGATCTGTGCCGCACCACCTGGTGTGTCTGGTCTTGTCCTGGGCACTGGCCGGGACTACCAGGAGGCTCAAGGTGATGAGCAAGCCATGTGGTTGAGTTGGTGTGCGCAACCGGGATGCGTTCTTTTGCTGATTCCGCCTTTCCGGACGGGTGCTGCGTTTGGCCCCAAGAATTGGGGAGTCGTTGACCTCGATGGTGTGCCGATTTTCCCCACCCCCGCAAATCCACTTCTGGGATGCGTGGCAGGCGAAATCAGATTTCGGCTTTCGGGCTCCCTGTCGCGACCATTGAATCCCGGCATCGAAGTTGATGTCAGTCCGATGATCAATGGTTGCTTCCGTCGTCATCCTGACTCGGGTCTGTTTGCCGTGTCCGGGGTTCCTCTCTGGTCGCTGAATCTGTTGGATCAGGGCGATCTCGTAAAAGCTTGGCTGATGGCCTGGCTTGAACTGGCCGGAAAACCAGTTGCGATCGCTTCCTCGGGAGAAAGAAATGCGGAACTGCCTCTTGGGCAGCAACACTTTGCGATTCTGCTGCACTTATGTCCAGGAATTCACGGAGGCCGGGAGGCGGCCCTGAATGCCTTAACGTGGTCCCCGAACATTGAGTTGGATCGGCAGACGGCTGAAAGCGCCTATGGTGAACTGGAGGCCGCAGGTCTTGCGGAGGAAGGCAAACTGACAGCGATGGGTCTGGCACAACTGGAGCGAAGTCCCTATTGGCCCTATGCGGATGCCTTGATGAGAAGAAAGGATGTTTCATGAACCGATCGCAGAGTTTGGCTCAGAATTTGGCGGTACAAACGCAGGTGAATCTACCGGGAACAGCAGGCAGGCTGTTGAAACAGATTCGCGACTTGGAGGCAGTGGCGCCGTTCTTTATGGAAGCCGGACTGGTCCGGAGTGTCTCTCGTCCTTTCCCTTTGAATACGCGTTTGTCGGGCGTTTCGACCATGTATCGCGTGACTCCCGCGCTGGGCGGGTATCTTTACATCAGCGCGGCCGTCATGGTTGATTTGAAGGTTGAACAGAACTCGGTGTCGACGCAGAGCCAGGATAGTGTGTCGGTTATCGATGACATCGGATTTGAGGAGCAAACCAAGCGCTTACAGTTGAGTGAGATCAGCCAGTCCTATGAACTTGCCGGCCGTGCGCTTGAGTCGGAAACACGGCCGGACCTTTTGCTGTTCGAGGGGCCTCTTGTGCTGAATCGCAGCTTGGTCCCGCTCCGGGAAAATGCGGCACATCAGGCCGCATTCGATTCCACTTGCGCGCGTATCTCGGCCTTTTGGCGTAACTACAGGGATCGACTCTATCCGTGGAATCCCCAGGGGGTTGTAGTTGCGGGTATTGCGACCGAACGCCTTGGTGCCATTGCCGCGATCTCGCAACAGGATTTGCGGACACCTGAGGGTAGGGGACAACTCCTGAACATGAATTCGCAAATGTTGTCAGTCCTGAATGCTCGATTGGGGAAGGATAACGCCATTGGATCTATCGGCGAGAAACGCTTTATGCAGGCTGTTCTCGGAAACCATGCCCGGACGGCCGCGTTCCGCATGAATGCCCAAACCCCACGTATGGAACCCTTTGATCTCGTGCGGGAATGCGGCGTCATTGGTTTTCACTTTCGCGCCGGCCCGGGCACAGAACCGCGCCTGGTGGAACTTCTGGGGGCGACGAGGGGTGGAGCGATGCGGCGTTGGACCGCCTGGCAGGCATCCTGATGGCGTCGACTGTGCTCAAAGGTCGGCATTCGCTTCCACTCCCTTTGCAGTTGGCTAAACAACAACACGGAGCGCTTCCGCCATTTTTACAGCAGTATAAAAACGGACTTCTAAGTGAGCTAAAAGAACGAAACGTGGAAGATGCGTGGCTGTCTGACTTAAACGGTGACGGTGGCGATGACATGACAGGAGAAAGAACATGAAAGAACAAACAATCGGCAAACTCGTTGGTAATACCGGAGATCCCGGCAATCTCACGATGGTGGTGCATTCGTCCTTTGCGGCACGACGTGGTGAGTTTGTGCGTATCCGACACCAGGAGCGCAAAGAGGAATCGGAGGCGGATGTTCTTGGGCGTGTTGTCAAATTGACCCGCAGCAACATCCTGTACAATGCCGGTCTTGGCGATTCCGTGAACGAACTGGAATTGATGCCCGGCGCGAAAATCACCGGCGAATCGCTTTTCGGCACGATCGAACTGGTCGGATACAAGGATGAGCAGACGGGACAGATCCGCATTCCCAGACGGCCGTTGGACCCTGGTGCAAAGGTTCAGACCGTCGATTTTCAATTCTTGAGTCGCTTCTACGAGTTTGACGAACAGTCCAGCCTACATTTGGGTAATCTCGTGGGCTATGACCGCGGCGATAATCTGGTTCCCGTCTATCTCGATGTGAACCGTCTGGTCACCGAACACTTGGCCGTGCTCGCCATGACTGGGGCGGGTAAGTCCTACACGGTGGGCCGAATTTTGGAGCGGCTGGTCGCACAGTTTAACGGGACGGTAGTTGTTTTCGATCCGCATGGCGAGTATGGCCGCGCTCTTCTGGGCGGGGAACTTCGATTTAACCCTCCCGAGAACCTGGAGGATCCGCGCGACGAGAAGGCAATTCCTGACATTCAAGAGCGTCTTCGCCGGCAGCAAAGCGAGGGGGGCGGCGTTCTGGTGTATACGCCTCAGGAGCGGGCATTCCGATCGAAGTATGCAGGCGCCAATCGCGAACTGGCGTTGCAGTTTGATCATCTCGAAATGGACGATGTCAGCGAGATCCTGCCAGGGCTTACGGAACCTCAGCAGCGGGTTCTCGATGTGGCGATGCGCTACTGGCGGCAGATCGAACCGGATGAACCCCGTGATATCACCCGGCTTCGCTTTCTGTTGGGCGATGGCCTTGAAGAGTTGAGGAATTGGGATCAACTGAGCCAAGCAGAGGCGACTGCATTGAGTGGGCGTAGTGCGGCAGTGGCCTCACTCAAACTCTCGCGTGTCCTTTCTGAGGCCCAGAGCTTCTACACGGCAGCCATGGGGAAACCCACCGATATCCATGATATGATCGGACGCCCTGCCGAAAAAACGGGGCGGCTGGTGGTGATAGACCTGCAAGGGCTTAGTGACACGGCGAAACAAGTGATCGCCGCGCTGATCTCGAGCGAGATTCTCAAGGCGGCCGCTAGTAAGACGTCGCCGATCAGGCCGTCCTTTCTGGTCTATGAAGAAGGGCACAACTTCGCCCCTGCCGGCGAACCATCGATCAGCCACCGCATTATCAAGAAGATTGCAGGCGAAGGCCGTAAGTTCGGGGTTGGCTTTGCCATTATCAGCCAACGCCCCTCGAAACTGGACCCGGACGTGACGTCTCAGTGCAATACCCTGATCACTATGCGCCTGAAGAACCCTGATGATCAGCGGTTCATTACGAAGGCTTCGGACATGATCAGCAAGGCGGATATCGATGAACTGCCCAGCCTATCAACGGGGGAGGCCCTTGTTTGTGGCCGTTCCATCCCCGCTCCTCTTCTGGTTCGGATTGGGCGGAAGGCGCTTATGCACGGTGGCGAGTCACCGGATGTCCTGTCGATTTGGGGAAAACATCGTGAGTGAACTAATACGGGGCATACTTATAAAAGAGGCCGCTTCCTTCGCGGTGGCCGATGCATACTTCCCATTGTGGCGTTCTTTGGGATTTCACGACTCAGCCGGCAATATTCACAGTCATGGTATCTCGTACCTAACCGCCGTAGGGCTTGTGAACAACTATATGGCGGTGTGTGAAGTGCCAGCCCCCAACATGGGCCCTTACGCGTTTGCGGGCGACAATGTGCGTTCGGATGTCGCTTGGTTCTGCCGTTCGTCGGGTGCTCCTGCCATGCTCTGCGAGTTCGAGCGATACGGGTGCGCCGACGATGAACAAACGTTGACTCGTAAAATGCAGAACCTGCTTCTCGCGTATCATCGCTGGAATCAAACACCGGAGACACTACTGTTGGCATATTGGTGCGCAGGGGTTGCTGATTTGCCCAATCATGCCGCCCTTCGGAATTTGGCCCGTAACGGTTGTCAAACGGCTGCTGGAGAGCAGATCAAAGGTGTCCCCGTGAACGTCTTGTTTCTTCAGTTTCTCTTGAGGGGCGATAACGGGCGTTTGCGGCTATCGAGTATTCGAGAACGTGGGGAGGCTCACTGATGCAAAAGTTCTTTGTCCCTCGCGCTGATCGCAAACTGGGTGACCGGTATGAACTCCTGGAGTGTCTTGGAGATGGATCATACGGATGGGTGTGGACTGCCAAGCGTCTCCAGGATCAAGCCACCGTCGCGCTGAAAATCCCAAAAGAGCAAGGCGGCTCAAACGAAACCTTGGCGGAGGGAAAGGCGCTTCTAAATCAGGCAAAGCATGACAATGTTGTTGCAATTTACTGGATGGGACGGGTGCCGCCAGATCGCCAGTGGTACGTCATCGAAATGGAGTACTTTCCAAGTTCAACACTCGCCCAGGTTCTTGAGAATCAGGACAGTCCGTTCGCAAAGTCATACAAGGCGCTTCTGGATTTCTATGAACAGGTGCTGCGGGGGGTTGCTTTCCTTCACGATCTCGGAATTGCACACGGCGACATTAAGCCTCATAATATCCTTGTTGCGGGGGATCGCGTCAAAATCACGGATTTCGGTAGCAGTGTGCAACCTGACGAGATGTACGTTCGTTCCCGCGAGAACGGGGGAACGATTCTTTATTCGGCGCCGGAACGTCTCGGGTATTTTGGGACAGACTCGGGGGTAGGGGGACCATTCCGTGGCGACATCTACAGTCTGGGCGTTCTTCTTTACTATCTCAGCACATCTCGCAC
>JBAXRC010000195.1:0-5086 GCA_037131415.1 bacterium
GATGGCTTCGTGCACCTCAGAGCGGTGGCCGGGCGAGCTGCCTTCGTCTACCCGGCCCCAGCGGGCCCAGGCGGCGCGGTCCGGGGCGGCGCCGAGGCGGCGGGGGCGCGCTTCAATGTCGTCACCTCGCGCGTGGAGCATCCTTCCGTGCTGGGGCCGTGCCGGTACCTGGGCGAGCGCGGGCACCGGTTGCATGAGATCGCCGTGGATTCGGCGGGGCAGCTGGATCTTGTCCGGCTTGGCGAGGCGCTCCGTGATGGACCCTCCGTGACGAGCGTGATGTGGGCCAACAATGAAACCGGCGTGATCTTTCCGATTCCCGAAATCACGGCCATGGTGAAGGCCTCCGGCGGGGTGATGCATACGGATGCGGTTCAGGTGATGGGCAAGATGCCCATCGATGTGCGCAAGGTTCCCGTGGACCTGCTTTCGATGTCGGGACACAAGCTGCATGCGCCCAAGGGTATCGGGGTGCTTTACATACGCAAGGGAACGCGCTTGCAGCCGTTCATGCTGGGCGGGCACCAGGAGGAAAGTCGCCGGGCAGGGACGGAAAACGTACCGTACATCGTGGGGCTTGGAAAGGCGGCCGAACTGGCGGCCAAATCACTCGACAAGGAGATCGCCGAAGTCGCCGTGCTGCGCGACCGGCTTGAGGCCGGACTGCTGGCCACCTGTCCGGATGCGCGGGTGAACGGAGACCGGATGCAGCGGCTCCCGAACACGCTGAACATCAGCTTCGAGTACATTGAGGGCGAGTCCATTCTGTACATGATGAGCGATGTCGGCATCGCTGCCTCATCGGGGTCCGCCTGCACCTCGGGGTCGCTGGAGCCCTCGCATGTCCTGCGCGCGATGGGGGTTCCGTTTACCGCGGTGCATGGCTCGGTCCGGTTCAGCCTGAGCCGGTACACGACAGCGGAGGAGATTGACTACACGCTCAAGCAATTGCCCCCGATTATCGGCCGGCTGCGCGACATCTCTCCATTTGTGAAAAAATCTAAAATCTAAAATCATCAGTCTGAAATCCCGAATGGTGATCGATCTCCATACCCATGCCTTTCCCGACTCCCTGGCGCCGCGGGCGATGGCGAGGCTGACGGACGGCAATGCCAAGCCGTTCACGGACGGGACCGTTGGCGGACTGTTAAGGTCGATGGATGCGGCGGGGATTGACGCCTCGGTAATTTGCTCGATTGCCACGAAGCCGGATCAATTTGAGCCCATCCTGAAATGGTCCCGCACCATTGCCTCGGACCGGATCATTCCGTTGGGATCCATTCATCCGGAAGATCCCGAGGCTGTGGTGCGAGTGGGGAAACTCAAGGCGGCGGGACTCTGCGGGCTTAAGGTTCATCCTTATTACCAGGACTTCGTGCTGGATGATGAACGGCTGTTTCCCTTTTACGCGGCCGTGGAGGCCTCCGGACTGGTTCTGGTATCGCATACCGGATTCGATCCGGCATTTCCCCGTGAGCGGCGTGCGGATCCTGCGCGAATGATGAATCTCCTGAGCCATTTTCCCCGGCTGAATTTTCTAGCCACGCATTTCGGGGGATGGGATGACTGGGATGAGGTGGAAGCCCGACTGATCGGGCAGCCGGTGAACCTGGAGATATCGTTAACCGCTGAATTCCTTTCGACTGACCGTGTTCGCCGTATGCTTCTGAACCATCCTCAAGACCGCCTTTTTTTCGGCAGTGATTCCCCCTGGGGGAATCCCGCTGAGTCCCTCAGGATTCTCGAAAATCTCGAGTTGCCGGAATATTTTTTTGAGAAATTCCTTTACATGAACGCGAGTCGCCTCTTGTTGCATCAGGCAAACCCTGATGCGTGAATAGGGGATTTCCTGGTTGTTTTTTGTCCGAGTCAAGTGTATTAAGTCCCTGCTAGTCAAAATCGGGGGATTAATGAAGTTGCTTGAAGAATTGCTGAAGGAGATGTGCGAGCTCAAGGCGTCGGATCTTCTTTTGACTGTTGGTGCAACTCCCCAGTTACGCATTAATGGATTGCTGCATTCTTCGAGATTTCCGGTTATGGACGGAGCAACGATTGAGCGGATGGCCTGTCATGTTCTAGGGGCAGAGCGCATGGAAGTCCTGCAGGCGCGCAAGAGCGTCGATTTCTCGAAGGGATTTGAGGGCCTCAGCCGGTTTCGTTTCAACTTTTATTATCAGCGAGATTCCATCGCCATCGCTATCCGCGGCATTCCCTTCAGCATTCCCCCTTTTCAAGATTTGGGTCTTCCTGAAGTGGTCAAGGAATTTGCCTTGCGGCCACACGGACTGGTGTTGATCACGGGTGCGGCAGGGAGCGGAAAGTCTACCACCTTGGCCGCCATGCTCGAATATATCAACATGAACCGGCGGCTCCACATGGTCTGTCTGGAGGATCCCATCGAATACCTTCACCATCACAAGCTCAGCGTGATTGATCAGCGGGAAATCGGCGAGGATGCCCATTCCTTTGCCGATGCCCTGCGCAGCGTGTTCCGCCAGTCGCCTGACGTGATCATGGTGGGCGAGATGCGCGATCTGGAGACGATTCAGCTGGTGCTGAGTCTGGCGGAGACCGGGCACCTGATCATGGGGACCCTCCACACGCAGGATACGACCCATGCCATCAATCGCATTGTGGACGTGTTCCCGCCCGCCCAGCAGCAGCAGATCTACACCCAACTCTCGATGGTGCTTGTCGGAATCGTGTCACAACAGTTGTTGATCACCAGTGATGGGACCCGGCGGGTGATGGCCTGTGAGATCATGAACGTGAACCAGGCCATCCGGAACCTGATCCGGGAAATGCAGGTTCAGCAGCTTTATTCGGCGGTCCAGACAGGACGTTCGGAGGGGATGATGACGATGAATGAATCATTAAAGACTTTGTGTGAGAGGGGATTGATAGACATGGGGACGGCGATAAGCCGTTCGCCGAGGCCAAAAGAGCTTGCGCGGATATTGGAATTTAAGCGTTAGAAGAATTGTAGAAAGGAGTCGGCACATGAAGGCTAATGGACAGATGCTCGATGTTAAATGGGGAATGCAAACGATTGTTATTGCCGGGATGTTGCTTGGATTGACTGTGTCGGGGGTGTACGGCCAGGAGCCTCCGGCGGCTGTGCCGCCTGCCTCGGGCCTTCCAAGCAATCTGGTTACCATTAATGTCGACAATGGGCCCATGGTGCAGGTGTTGAACGCGTTTTCACGCCAGTCGGGGCAAAATATCGTCATCGGTTCTGAGGTAACGGGGAATGTCACGCTACGGGTGACAGACAAACCGTGGCAGGATGCCCTGGATGTCATTCTTAAACCGTACGGATATGATTACTATATGGTGGGCGACACCATTATTATCTGTGGGAAGGATAAACTGCCGAAAGGGGTGTCATTGGCCAAGACGCCCTCAGGCTCAATACCGGGTACTGCGCCGGGTGCTTCGCCCCAGAAAGTGGTTGAGCCGCTTGTGGTGAAAGTGGTCAATTTGAAGTATTTGGATGTTTCCGATGTGGAGGCAATGATTGCCAGAGTCTCGCCGGACACCAAGGTGGGCCGGTTGTTTGTGAAGAGTCAAAGCTGGGAGGATAAGAATCAGGGGTCGCAGAATAATCAAACCACCAGTTCTGAAAGCCTTGGACGATTGGGCCGGATCCAGGAAAAATCAGACTTGGTGCGATCCAAGACGATTGTTTTGGTGGATACCCAGGATCGGATTGACTGGCTCATGGCTGAAATCATTGCCAAGGTCGATCTATCTCCCCGGCAGATTCAAATTGAAGCGAAGTTTGTGGAGGTGCGGTCCGACTTGCTCCGGGATATCGGCGTGGAATGGGGCTCCGGACTAAATGGGGCAACGGCGCCCGGGGTGAAGACCATTGGCACGTCGGGGGCGGGAAGTCTCTATGCGGCGGGCGGGCAGCAAATCAACGGGACAGTGCGGCCTTCCGGGTTTGATCCGCAGAGCGTGGGGCTGGCGGGATCGCGTCCGTTTAATGGCGGCGTGACTCTTGCGTTTCAGAAACTCACGGATCTCCAGTTTGAAATGCTGTTGCATCTCATGCAGGAGGATGTTTCCTATAATATGCTTTCCTCGCCGCGGGTTCTGCCCCTGGACAACCAGGATGCGGTGATCATTGTGGGACAGAAGCTTCCCATCATCCGATCGGAAGCCTCGGGAACGGCGGGGGCCACGACCATTTCCACGACGTTGGATCGCTATGAAGATATCGGGATCAAGCTGAAGGTGTTGCCGCAGATTTGCGATGGCAACAATATTAACCTGGTCGTTCATCCGTCTGTGCGCGAGCTGTTGGGATACCAATCCGGAAAAGTGGGCTCTGCCAGTGATACTTCAGGAAGTGCGTCCAGCCTTGCCTTGACGGAATATCCCGTGGTGGCAACCCGGGAGGCGGAAACGCAGGTGATGATCAAGAGTGGCCAGACCATCGTGATTGGCGGGATGTTGCGTGACAAGAAGATGACGACTCAGATCAAGGTTCCGTTTCTGGGGAGTATTCCTCTTCTTGGAACCTTGTTCCGGCGTGATGTGACCAGTACCGAGAAGATCGAGCTCTTGATTTTTCTAACGGCGACGATTCGCGATACGACGGAGGAGCTGGCGGTGAAGATGCCGGAAATTAAGTCGATGATCAAGGTTGAGAAGGGGACTGCCCCGGCGAAACCGTGAGGAAAATCCCCTCACCCAACCCTCTCCCCCAAGGGGAGAGGGAGAAGCGGGTGAATTCCCTCTCCCTTCAGGGGAGAGGGTGAAAATCGGAGACAGACCATGGTTGAGTCGAAACTAGGAAAGATCCTCATTCAGAGGGGGCTGGTCACGGAGTTTCAGCTTGATCAGGCTATTGCGCGGCATAAGGAAACCGGCAAAATGCTGGGTGAAGTCCTGTCTGAACTCGGTTTTGTCTCGCCGGATAATCTTGCCCGTGCCCTGGCTGATCAATTGGGAATACCCTTCTTTGAACTGGGGGATGCTTTCCGGCTGGAGAAGGCCGAGGTCAAACTTGTTCCCGAAACCGTGGCGCGCCGCTATTGCCTGATTCCCGTCAAAAAAGAAGCGGGCCTCGTCATTACCC
>JBAXRC010000196.1:0-5065 GCA_037131415.1 bacterium
CGGTATTGGGGCTTGAGGGACGCACCCGAAGCGGAGCTGCCGGCGCTGGCGTTGCTCGATATCGTGAAGCCGAACATTATCCGCAATAGCCGGTGGCGGTGTGATCGCGGCTGGGATGTGGACCTCGACGACGGTTCGTCGAACTTCGAAATCTACAACAACCTTTTCCTGAACGGCGGCCTCAAGCTCCGCGAAGGCTATCACCGTCGCGTCTGGAACAACATCGCCGTCAATAACACGTTGCATCCGCATGTCTGGTTTGAGCACAGCGGCGATGTCGTGACCAACAACATTTGGATGAGTGGCTATGCGAACGTTTGCGCTATACCAAAAGGAGGCAGTGTGATTGACCGGAATTTCTTCACAGCCGAAGCCGATCGGATGAAGTTCGTCAGCAACGGCAACGATAGCAATTCGATCTCCGGTGACCCGTTGTTTGTTGACCCGGTGAATGGCGATTACCGGGTGCAGGCCGGGTCGCCAGCCTTGAAGCTTGGTTTCAAGAATTTCCCGATGGATCAGTTCGGCGTCCAGTCGCCGCGTCTCAAGGCCATCGCGCGCACCCCGGTTTTGCCGGTGCCCAGGAAAGTCAAGATTCCCGCGCCGAAGCGCGAAACCGGCGCCTGGCTTGGCGCGGCGATGCAGGACTTGCAGGGCGAGGAATACTCCAGGTTCGGCGTGTCGAAAGCGAGCGGCGGCATTCACCTGACGAAAGTGCCGGACGGCAGTCTTGCCGCCAAAGCCGGTCTTCGCGAAAATGACTTGATCCAGGGCATTAACGGCACGCCTGTGCGTAATATTCGTGAGTTGTCCGCCGCAGGTAAACCGCAGTCCGTATCGTTCGTTCGTGACCAGAAGAAAGATACGCTGAACGTTCCATGAAAGTCTTTTGCAAATTCATGCTCGCAGGGATTTCGGCGGTGCTGTTGTGTCAGTCCTTGACCGCCAGCACCGCGGAGTTGGGGACGGGGAAGCCGGGCGATGCCGATTATCCGGCTCCGTCGCCATCCGGGCGGCATAACGAGAAAGTCGCAGCGGTCAAGTCGGGCAACTACGACCTCGTGTTCATTGGCGATTCGATCACGCACACGCTCGATCATTTCGGGGGGAATTATGCGAAATTAGAGGCTGTCTGGGATAAATACTGTGCCCCACGCAACGCCATCAACCTGGGGTACAACGGCTACCGGACCGAACAGATCCTGTGGAACCTGCAGAATGGTGAACTCGATTTCAAGAAATCGCCAAAACTCTTTGTGCTGCTGATTGGCACCAACAATTCAGATGACCGCAATTTCGGAACAACGCATACGCCGGAACAGATATTTGCCGGAACCAAGGCTATTGTCGAGCTCATCAGGAAACGTCACCCGGACAGCAAAGTCCTGGTCCTTCGCGTCTTTCCGCGCGGCGGCGATGCTGAGAAATCAGCGGTCTCATGGAGTTTTCATGGTTCTGCCAAGTGCATCGAAACCTGTCGCCGTGCGGGTGAGCTGACCAAACAGCTTGCGGACAACAAACATGTCTTCTGGCTGGACATCAACCCTGTGTTCTTGAAATCGGATGGCACGATCAACACCGACATGTTGTGGGACCTGCTTCACCCGAGTCCCGCCGGTGCGGAAGCGTGGGTGCAGGCCGTCGAGCCGATGTTGACGAAACTCATGGGTGAATAAAGGGTTCTTCGAACAAAAATAGAAAGCGGCTAAAGATGAATAAAGGACTTCCCGTCATGCACAAGCTCATCCTCTCCGCCGTCTTCGCGCTCTCCTCCCTCGTCGCCAGCAGTCTGCTTGCGGCCGACACCTCCGGCAACGTGCAATCCCTCGCTGGCGAGTGGCGGTTCAAGCTTGATGCCGGCAAAAAAGGCGTCCAGGAACGCTGGTTTTCGCAATCCCTGGCCGAAAAAATCCAACTCCCGGGAACCACCGACGAAGCCAAATTCGGCACCCCGTCAACCCAGTCCGACAATGGCCAGCTCACCCGCCTCACGCCAACTCCTGTACAGCCTTCTCACCTATGCCGCCAGCGACGCCTTCCAGCCGAAGACCGCCGTAACCCCAGAGTGGCTCAAGAATAACCTGGGCGCCACGATGGGCAAGACCGTCTTCGCTATCCCCGCTGAATTCAGCGCCGCCAAGGTCTACATTGAGTGCGCCAATAAACTCGCCTCGGGTGGCGATGCAGCCTGGGAGCCTGCCATTGATAGCGCCACACTCGTCAACAACGCCTCCTACTCCGTCAACGGTGCTGCCTGGCGCAACCAGGCCGATACGTATTGGGTCGGTAATAAACTCGGATTCACCCTCCGTACAACCGTGTCTGACATCAGTCGGCTTCTTGTCCGCTTCCGTGACCCCAACCACAATAATCGTAGCGGTAAAGGCACCTTCGAAGGACGCCCCTTCGAGATCCCCGCGCATGCCGATAAAAAGGACGGTACCTTGTGGGTCGAACTCCGCGTCGAACGCGAAGACGGCCTCGACGGGGTGCTTAAATTTGAAACCGAAACCTTGACGGGTCCAAATCTCATGATCGACCGTGTCGTCCTCATTCCTAAATAATCAATACTGTCAGGTCGCTCCATGAAACAGTTCCTGATCGCCCTTTTGTTTGTATGCGGAGTCCAAGTCGCCGAATTACACGCTTGGCCTGCTGGTCGTTCCGCCGCCAAGGACAAGGTTGACCTTCTGGCCGGCAAGCGAGTCATGGGGCTCGGCTGCCAGGCTGGATCCAAGCCGGTGAATGAGGCTTCGGGTTTGCCGGGCCGCCAGGTGCTGTGGTACGACAGCCCGGCCAGGGACTGGGAGACGTAAGCGCTCCCGATCGGCAACGGCAGTCTGGGCGCGATGATTTTTGGCGGCGGTGTCTATCAGAACCTGTTCGATGCCCATCCGCCCTTCCAGATTGATGGCAATTTCGGTGCGACTGCGGCGGTGTGCGAGATGCTGCTGCAGAGCCAGGCTGGCGAGTTGCATCTCCTGCCGGCCTTGCCGGGGGCCTGGCCTACGGGCTCCGTAACGGGGCTCCGCGGACGCGGCGGCTTTGAAGTGGATCTGGCGTGGGCCAATGGAAAAGTGGTGAAACTGAACGTCAAATCCAAGCTGGGCAACCCCTGCCGGATACGGGCCGGCTCGCCGCTCAAGATGGAAGGCCTGTTAGGGCCGTCTGTGAAGTCAACGGAGCCAGGCGTCATCGAGTTTTCGACAAAGGCGGGAAAGACATATACGTTTTCGGATAAGTGAAGTTTATATAAGGAGCAACTTTATGTTTTCCGAAAAAAGTCATTATCATGGGAGTGAAGTTTGTTGCTATCCTGGAGGATCTTGGTTTGTGAGCAGATATCTGTGGAGTATTAAAGATAAACCCTGAAAAATCGGAAGTTATGTTATGTTTGCAAGACTTCTTTGCCTGCTGCTGACCTCAGTGCTGGTATCCAGTTTGAGTTTTGCCGCTAAGACAGAAGTACAGGGAAAGTCGCCTTTCGTGAAGCCGCCTGATTCCGTTCAGCCGGCCGGAGGACTGTCTTTTGAGGAGGAATGGTCCGCCGCGCATACGCTCCCGCATGCCCGGCAGGTCGCCTGGCAGGAGGACGGGTTTGTCGCGTTTGTTCATGTCGGGCCGAACACCTTTACTGGAAATGAATGGGGCTCCGGCGAGGAGGATCCCAAGGTCTTCAATCCTACGGAGCTCGATGCCCGCCAATGGGTGAAGGCTCTCAAATCCGCCGGGGCGAAAGAGGTCATACTGACGGCGAAACACCATGACGGATTCTGTCTATGGCCGAGCAGATTCACAGCTCAGTCTGTGAAAAACAGCGGGTGGAGATCAGGGAAGGGCGATGTCGTAAGGGATGTCGCGGACGCCTGCCGCGAGGAAGGCCTGAAGCTGGGAATCTACCTGTCTCCGGCCGATTTGAATGCAATCCATATCGGCGTGTACGGGCAGACCGAAAAGAAGAAGCGTGTCATACCGACGCCAGTTTCGGGCTGGTCGCCTAAAAGCAAGTTCAGCATGGAAGGCGAATGGGACGACTATAACGCCTATTTCCTCAACCAGCTGTTCGAACTGCTGACGGAATACGGAGAAGTCCATGAAGTCTGGTTCGATGGCGCAAACCCAAAGGATGTCGGACAGAAATACGCGTATTCCGACTGGTACCGCATTATAAGGGAACTTGCGCCAAAGGCGATGATCTTTGGAAAAGGACCGGACTGCCGCTGGATCGGAAACGAAGGTGGCAACACTCGTCAGAACGAATGGAATGTCATACATTCGCAGGCAGGGGACATGTTCAATGACCGTTGCGATTCCGACCTGGGCAGCCGTGAAAAGATCAAAGGAGCGCAGCAGCTGATCTGGTATCCCGGTGAAACGGACGTCTCCATCCGGCCCGGCTGGTTCTACCACGGAAACCAGGACAACTCGCTGCATTCGCTCGATCGCCTTCTGGAAATGTGGTATGGCGCTTCCGGCGGCAACGCCGTGCTCCTCCTCAATGTCCCGCCGAACACCAAAGGCCTGTTGGCAGAAGGCGATGTGAAACGGTTGGCGGAGATGGGACAGGTCCTGCGCGCGACCTTCGCCGAGAATCTCGCCAGGGGAGCAAAGGCAAAGTCGGGCCAAGCGCTTAAGGATCATGCTGCTGGGCTGGCGCTCGACGGAAAAAACGACACATGCTGGCGGCCCGAAGACTGGCAGCGCAGTGCGGAAATCGAGTTCACGCTCACAGCAAAAAAGAAGTTCAATATAATCGAGCTGCGTGAGGACATCACCCATTTCGGACAGCGTGTCGAGAAGCATGCCGTTGACATTTGGACCGGTGGACAATGGAAGCAGGTCGTTGAATGGGGTACTATCGGCGGTCGCAGGCTTCACAGACTCAAGGATGCGGTCGAGACGGACCGCCTGCGTGTCCGCTTCCTGGAGTCGAGGGTGTGTCCGACCCTCGCGGAATTCGGACTTTATTTCGAACGGCCACGGCTCGCCGCGCCAAAGATTGTCCGCAGCAATGAAGGCGCGGTGACGATCGAATCTTCCTCAATTGCCAAGATCTATTATACGG
>JBAXRC010000197.1:0-5038 GCA_037131415.1 bacterium
GGATGAGGAAAAGGAAAAGAAGGGCGACGAGGAAAAGGTCCAGACCCTGCCGCCAATAACCCGCGGGGAGCGGGTACCCAAGGACAAGGAAACCCTGGATGAGAAAAAGACCAAGCCGCCAGGCCGATTCACGCTGGGCTCCCTGGTGAAGGAACTCGAGCGGCTGGGCATCGGGCGTCCTTCCACCTATGCCTCCATCACCAAGAACATTTCAGACCGCGGCTACGTCAAGGAAGAGAAGGGGAAAGTTGTTCCCCTGCCCCCGGGCGAGACCCTGGTTGACTTCCTGAAGGAGCAGCATCCCTGGGTGATCGATTACGAGATGACCAGCAAGATGGAGGCCATCCTGGATCAGGTCGTCGAGCACAAGGAAACCTGGCAGCGCTTTTGCAAGGCCGTTCACAACAAGATGGGCTACGCCTCCCCGCCCGTCAGGGGCGTCAACGGAGGCCCCAGCGAGGCCCAGCTCAAATATGCAAGCTACCTGGCCACCCGCGACAAGCTCACTATTCCCGAGGAAATCCTCAAAAACGGCAAGGCCCTGTCCAATTGGATCGCCGGAATCGTCGGGGAAAGACCCGCCGCCACATAATCCGACCTGGCCATATTGCCTATTGACTCTGGCACGCGGTTCGATTATTCAACGCGACCGTGAAAAACAACCCGATATCAACCGGACAGGATTCTGCGACGCCTGAGCCCTCCATTGAACACCTCAAGGCGGCGACGGATCTGCTCAGGCAGGTGGCCGGAAACCGGGCATTATTGGCCAGCCTTTCCAGCGAAGAACGCATGCATCTGATCTCGGCGGCGGGCGATGTCTACTGCCCGGACATGATGGAACGGCGGCGACTGGTCCGCGCCACCGAACGGCGGCGCAAAACTGAAATGATCGCCCGTGACCAGGCCAAGCTGGCCGCCACCGGTATCCGAAAACTTCGCCAGAAACCGGTGTTCACCACCCCCAACATCCTGCCTCCGGCCAATTTCGAGCAGACGGATGTTGAAAACGAACCGGAGTTCCGCGATGTGATTGAACCCCGCAACTGCTACACCTGCAAACAGAACTACAACACCATCCACCATTTTTATGACCACCTCTGCCCTGACTGCGCCAAACTGAATTTCCACAAGCGCACGGAATCTGCCAATTTGAAAGGACGGGTGGCCCTGCTGACCGGTGGCCGCGTAAAGATCGGATACCAGGCCGGAATTAAGCTGCTGCGGGCCGGCGCACACCTGATTGTCTGCACGCGCTTCCCTCGCGATTCCGCCATGCGTTATGCGGCGGAATCGGATTTCGGAGACTGGGGACATCGTCTGGAAATCTTCGGTCTGGATTTCCGGCACACGCCCAGCGTCGAGGCGTTCTGCCGGCATCTGCTGTCCACCCGCCAACGGCTGGACTTCATCATCAACAATGCCTGCCAGACCGTCCGACGCCCGCCTGATTTCTACCAGCACATGATGGCGCTGGAGACCGCCTCGCTCACCACTATGCCCGAACATGCCAGACGTCTGGTGGGCGCCTATGAGGGACTGCGCGGCTATCATCTGCTCCCGGAAGGCGATGCCGTGGTGGCGCAAAAGCGGATGTCAGAGGTGGTGGGCATGACCCATGCCGCCGCCCTGTCACAAGTGCCACTCCTGCCCGATGAACTGGCCGCCCAGCAGGCGCTCTTCCCGGAAGGCCGCCTGGATCAGGACCAACAGCAGGTCGACCTGCGCACCACCAATTCCTGGCGCATGCTGATGGCCGATGTCCCGGCCGTCGAGTTGCTGGAAGTCCACCTCGTCAACGCCGTGGCCCCCTTCCTCCTGAACGCCCGGCTCAAGCCGCTGATGCTCCGCACGCCGGAACGCGACAAGCACATCGTCAACGTTTCAGCGATGGAGGGGCAGTTCTACAGGAAGCTCAAGACCACCCGCCATCCCCACACCAACATGGCCAAGGCCGCCCTGAACATGATGACCCGAACCTCGGCCACCGATTATTTCAACGACGGCATCCACATGAACAGCGTAGATACGGGCTGGGTGACCGATGAAGACCCCGTTCACCTGGCGGAGGAAAAGATCAAGATGCACCGCTTCCATCCCCCGCTCGATATCGTGGATGGCGCCGCCCGGATTGTGGACCCCATTATTGACGGCTTCAACACCGGCACCCATGTCTGGGGTAAATTCCTCAAGGATTACAAGCCCACCGACTGGTAGTCCGGCATTCATGGCGCATGACTGTCATTGCAAAAAACCACACGTCCGATGAACTTCACGCCCGCCTCGCACCGCTCGGGGTAACCCTGCGCCAGGCGCGGCAGGTCCAGGCTTCGGTCATCCGCAACGGCAGGCTGCCCCCCGTGCAGCATGGTCTTTCCGCAAAAAAGCTGGAGGTCATCCGCGACGCCATCGGGATCCCCGACCTGGCGGTGCTCGACAAGGTTGTTTCGCCCCGGGACGGATTCGCCAAATACCTGTTCAGGGGACAAGGGGCTGAACCTTTTGAGGCCGTGCGCATTCCCCTCCTCCACCGTGCTGATGCCCCGAAGTATATCGTCTGCGTCAGCTCCCAGGTGGGCTGCGCCATGGGATGCACCTTCTGCTTCACCGGCCGCATGGGTTTCCGGCGCAATCTTGCCGCCTGGGAAATCGTGGATCAGGTGATCAAGATCCAGGCGGATTCCCCGCATCCCGTCCGTGGCGTGGTCTTCATGGGAATGGGCGAACCGCTGCTCAACTACGACGAGGTCATCCGGGCGGCCCGCATCCTCTCCGAGCCCTGCGGGATGGCCATCTCCGGCAAGGCCATCACCATTTCAACCGCCGGCATCATCCCCGGCATCCGGCGTTTCACCACTGAGCGACACCCCTTCAGGCTGGTGGTCTCCCTGACCTCCGCCGATCCCCGGCGGCGCCGCGAACTGATGCCGGTGGAGTCGACCCATCCCACCGCCGGGCTCATGGACGCCCTCCGCGAACGCCACCAGGCCACCGGTGAACGCATCACGCTGGCATGGACCCTGATTTCCGGGATTAACACCGGCGGGGAGGATGCGCGTCAGCTGGCGGAGCTGACCCGCGGCCTGCCGGTCAAACTGGATCTTATCGATGTGAATGATCCCACCGGCAGGTTCCTTTCCCCGTCGGAACGGGAACTGGACGCCTTTCGGGATGCGTTGCGCCTACACTTGGCCGCGCCCGTCGCCCGCCGGTACAGCGGCGGCAAGGACATAGCCGCCGCCTGCGGAATGCTGGCGGGGGGCCTTCAGGCCTGCTGACTTAGAACGGCAGTCCGCCATCCTTCTCGGCACTGAAATCCTCGGTGTCCTCATGCGGGGGTTCCCCGTTATCACCGGCAGCGCCGCCCTCGGATTTGCCAGCCGCACCCAGGCGCCAAGCCTGCAGGGTGGTGAAGTACTTGACCACGCCCTTCTGGTCGGTCCACTTTCGCCCGCGCAGGTCAAACTCAACCGACACGTCCTGTCCCACCTTGAAATCGTCCAGCTGGGCGCATTTGTCCTGAACCATCTCGAACTTGATCAGTTCCGGATACTTCGGGTTGGAGGCGTATTCGATGACGAATTCCCGTTTCTGGAAGGAATCCTTGATCTTCACGGTGTCAAATATCTCAATCAGCTTTCCAGATACCTTCATGCGACTCCTTTTAAAACGGGTTCAATGACGAGGCGCCAATTTAAGGCAAAGCCCCCCCGAACAAAAGACTATTTCATCTCCCTGCATCAGGGCTTGCCCTGAATGCGTCTCTCAGGCAGTATCCCACGCCGCACAAGTATGGAACGATCCAGTATTAATGAGATTGGAATGACAACGTGATTGCCACAACGAAGCTTACGAAACGATTCGGCCAGGATGTTTTATTCGAGGACGTCAGCGTCCAGTTCACACCGGGCAACTGCTATGGCCTGATCGGGGCGAACGGATCCGGCAAGTCCACCTTTGTCAAGATACTGGCGGGCCTCATTCCGGCGAGTTCCGGCGAGGTGACCATTGGCCGTGACTGCACGGTGGGGTATCTGCGCCAGGATCATGCCGAATTCGACCATGTCTCGATCCTGGATACCGTCTACATGGGCAACAAGAAGCTCTGGGATCTCCACCTGGAACGGGAAACCTTATACTCCAAGGATGACCTCACCGATGCCGAGCACGACCGGAGCGGCGTGGTGGAGGATGAATTCGGGCAGGCGGGCGGCTACACCATGGAGGCCGATGCCGCCAAACTGCTGGCGGGCCTCGGCTTTTCGGAGGACGTGTTCACCCAGGAAATGGACACCCTGCAGGGCGGCTTCAAGCTCAGGGTTCTGCTGGCCCAGGTCCTCTTCGCCCACCCCCACGTCCTCCTGCTGGATGAACCCACCAACCATCTGGACATGGAGTCCATCGAGTGGCTGGTGGAGTTGCTGAAGCGGTACGAAGGCACCGTGGTCGTCATCTCCCATGACCGTTATTTCCTGAACCAGGTCTGCACCCATATCGCCGACCTGGACTATCACGAGATCCGCATGTTCACCGGAAATTATGATGCCTTCACCATCGCCAGCCTTGAAGCCCGCGAACTGCGGGACAAGACGAACAAGAAGCTGGAAAAACAGATTCACGACCTCAAGACCTTCATCAGCCGGTTCAGCGCCAACGCCTCCAAGGCCAAGCAGGCCACGTCCCGGCAGAAGTTGCTGGGCAAGATCGAGCTGGAGGAGGTCAAGCCCAGTTCCCGGGTTTCCCCCTACATCCGCTTCCATCCGAAACGCCGGCTTGGCGACAAGGTGATCAAGGTCAAGGAGATCTCCAAGGGTTATGACAAGCCGCTCTTCGGGAATTTCTCCTGCAAGATCAAGCCGCACGAGAAGATCGCGATCATCGGCAAGAACGGGGTCGGAAAGACCACGCTCCTGAAAATCCTGTGCGGACAGCTGCCGCCGGATACCGGTTCCGTGGTCCTGGGCGATACCGTCGAGTTCAGCATCTTCCCCCAGGATCCGGCGGCAGCTGTCCGCACAGGATTTTCAGGAGCGTGGTC
>JBAXRC010000198.1:0-5031 GCA_037131415.1 bacterium
TCCATGCTCATTGCCGCGGCTGACCGGGGGTGGGGCGACCTGAAAGGCATGGTCCGCGAATCCACCGCCGCCCTGGTGCGTGGCGGCGCCGATATCCTGATTTCGTATTGGGCCAACCGGTATGACGAGATTTTCAAGGACGGCTGACGGGGGGCGATGTATTCATGCTCAACATGGCCTATGAAGCATAAATCGTTAGCCCTGGTGATCGTCGCGGTGTCGTTGGGGGTAGGGGTGGCGTGCGCCACGCCGCCGGGGCAATACCGGCTGACGCTGAGGCCGGAGCAGGTTACCTCGAGTTCGCCGCACGCGGATTTCTCAGGGCTGGTGGACGAGCAGATGGACGCGGGCGATCCGCCATCGGGCGAGCCGGCTACAGGTTGGAAGATTTCATCGCAGTATAACCGGGAATTTCCCTTCCAGGCGACGATTGACCTCGGCAAGGAGGTGTCGTTGGCCACGCTCTGGTTCTACGACATGAACAGCAGCGGCGACGTCGTGATCCACGCTGGCAAGCCCGGCGCGTGGCAGGTGGCGGCGACCTACGACTGCACGCGCTACAAGAGCTGGGTTCCGGTGGCGCTCAACGTCACGACGAGGTTCCTGATGCTGGAGCTCAAGTCGGCCGGTGCAATCTTCCATGAAATCGTGCTGGACGCCTATTCGGAGCGAGGCGGGGCGGCGTTCAAAACCGCGAAGGCCGAGACCGATCGAAAAGCAACCGAGCGGCAGGCGGCGCTCAAGAAGGCACGCGAGGAGGCGCTCAAGCGGCCGATGGTCGAGATGGCGCCGTTCGGGAGGCTCTCGCTCGTCGATGAGGTGGCGTGCGGCGCGGCCGACCCGGGCCATATGATGCGCAGTGATCCCGCGAATGCGGTGCGCGGTGAAACCATTTTGGGGCGCCCTTGCCGTGTGGTGTCGCCGACTTCGAGTGAGTGCGCTTACATGACCTTCCGGCTGGGAGCGCGCAAACTGTTGCGTCCGGGAGGTACGTATGTCTTGGCCGTCGAGTATCCGGAGGATGCGCCGCGCAGCATGGTGGTGATCAACACGGGCAACGAGACCTCGCGCGGGTTCCATACCGGGCTGGCTGTGGGCGACGCGATGCATGCCAAGTATGTCGACAATCAGGTGGAGTCGCTGAATATGCCACTCTCGGGCAAGTGGGAAACGTGGACGCTGCTCTTCCAGCTTCACGACCGGTTTGCGGAGAAGGGACTGGTCCGCGGCTCAAGCCGTCCGCGCACGCTCACCCCTGAAGACGGGTTCGATGTGACGGTTGCCCAGTTCTCCTCTGAGAATGACCCGCTCTCGAAGGGAGCGGCCGTGGCGAGCATCCGGCTGTACGAGGTGGTGGATGAGGACAAGCTTGCGCTCAAGATCAACTTTCCGCCCGAGGGGGTGCCGCGCCGAAGGCTCTTCTGGCGCGAAGAGATGGCGGACGGCGTGATTGGCGGAAAAAAGCCAGAGGACCGCGGCGTGGACGCCCCCTTGGACTGGTACCGCTACAAGGCGGAGCAGATGCGCTTCCTCGGCATGAACACGTTCACGAAGGACCTGCTCGAGTTCGGGGCGTGCCAGCATTGGGACTCCACAGAGTATGGTGGCAACAAGTGGGTGTACTTCAACGGCGAGCAGAAGGCCATCTGGAAGCAGGTCGTGGAGCTGATGGGCAAGTACGGATTCGAGGTGTTTCCCTACTACGAATACAGCGGCAGCAAGGGCCAGGAGGGACTGGGCAACCAGCGCCGCGCCCAGCCCCTGAAAGGCGATGGAGCTTACACGCACATCAAATGGATCGAGTCCTCGAACGCGGACATCACCGACCCCGATACCTATACCGATTTTAAGAAAATGCTCGACCTCACCGTGGTCAACCTTCAGGACAAAGCCAGGTTCGCCGGCATCTGGATCAGGCCGCGCTCGCAACTGCCGGTTGGTTTCGGGTCCAAGACGCTTAAGCGGTTCACGGACGAGGCCAATAAAGGCGCCGCGGTGACGCGCGAGCAACTGAAGTCGGATAAGGCGCTTTATGAACGCTACATTGCCTGGTGGGACACCAAGCGCCGCGACTTCCTTGTCGCCATGCGCGACTACTTGCGAGGCAAGGGCGTAAAGGACGCGGTTGTGCTCTTTACCGGGTGTGCGAGCGAGCCGGGCAAGGCCTTCGGCGATTTCCAGCCGCGCTTCTTCACCGACTCGCCGGACGTGTGGTCGCCGATTCTCGCGCAGGAAGCCCACAAGCCGCCCCAGGATCGCAAATGGCAAGTCTACTCGCCGGCGGAAGTCGCCGAGAAGGATCTTTACCTTAAGGCGTTGCTGGCGCCCGGCGCGAACTGGGGAAGCTGGGAGATCCACCACGCGAATCCCTCCGACGATCCCGCAACGTACAAGTCGGTGGAGGGCGTGATGCTCTCGCATCCGTTCAACCGGCTCTACACGGTGGACTCGCCCAAGACGCTTGACCTGTTCAGGTCACCGGCCGGGCTGGCTCTGGTGCGGCACTATGCCCTGAACGAGAACATGATGGTCGACTCGGCCGACCAGGAGAAGCTCGGATACTTCGTGGCGGATGTCGAGCGTGCGGGCCCGTTCTGCATGCAGGCCGAAGCCGTGGCGATGGCCAATGGCGATCCGACGATGATCGGTTATCTGGACAGCAACAATTTCGGGCGGGGCTTTCCGCTGTACGTTCGCGATTTTAATGCGAACTTTTTGGCATTGCCCGCATTGCCGAGTAAGCGCATTGAGGGTGCCAGCAGCGATCCGGCGGTGGTGGTGCGCGCGATCGATGCAGGGCAAAACGGAATCTATCTGTCAGTGGTCAACACAGACCGCCGCGAGTGCAAGCAGGTGAGGATCACGTTGCCTGGCCGCGGTGTCGTGACGGCGCTGGCTTCAGGCGCGGTGGTCGCGCGCAGCGGCGACGGATTGACGCTCGATTTGCGTCCGTATCAGTTGCTCGCGTTGCGCATCGCGGGGCCCCTCTCGCATGTTCGTGGAGGTAGGGAATGAGCGGGAGTTGGTGTACCGGCTTCAGCCGGTCTTGGATGTGTTGGGCGGCCAAAATTCTCGTCGGGGTCTATCTCGGCCGATTTCTTGTCTATTCGGTGTGTCCTGCGGCCGGTTCGGGCGCGGGGCTTGAGGCGCAGTCCATTCTCTCGACCCTGCATGCCGTTGCCGACTGGCAATTGGAGCATCCCTCCAGACATTCGTCCACGGACTGGACCCAGGGTGCCGGTGATGCCGGCATGATGGCGTTGGCGGGGCTTCCTGGTGGGCGGAGATATGAGGAGGCCATGCTGGCCATGGGGCGGACCAATAACTGGAGTCCCGGGCCCCGGCGCTACCATGCGGACGATCACGCGGTGGGAATGACCTATTGCGAGCTCTTCTTCAAGCATCAATCCCCCGAAATGATCAAGCCGCTCCAAGTCTGTTTTGACGGGATCCTTGCCCAGCCGTCCCGGGTCGCTCTCGACTTCAGGGTTTCGGGAAACCAGAATCGCTGGAGCTGGTGCGATTCCCTTTTTATGTCCCCGCCCGCCTGGCTTCGCCTCCATGTTGCCACGGGTGACCGGAAGTACCTCGACTTCATGAACACGGAATGGTGGGCGACGACCGGCTACCTTTATGACAAGGAAGAGCACCTGTATTTCCGTGACAGCACGTATTTCAGCAGGCGTGAAGCAAATGGGAAAAAGGTCTTCTGGGGACGTGGCAATGGCTGGGTGATGGCGGGGCTCTGTCGTGTGCTCCAGTATTTTCCAAAGGATCATCCCGACCGATCCCGCTACGAGTCACTCTACAAGGAGATGGCGGCCAAAATCCTTTCACTTCAGCAGTCTGACGGTCTCTGGCGCGCTTCGCTCCTGGACCCTGCAAGCTACCCCCTGAAAGAAACCAGCGGCTCCGGATTTTACTGCTTCGCTCTTGCCTGGGGGATCAACGAGGGTTACCTGGATCGTGCGGCCACCCTGCCTGCCGTTGAAAAAGCCTGGGCGGCGCTCGTTGGGTGCGTCACTCCCGATGGCAAGCTCACCCATGTCCAGCCGATCGGTGCCGACCCCAAAAAGTTTGATCCGGATGCCACTGAGGTCTATGGGGTTGGTGCCTTTCTCCTGGCGGGGAGCGAGGTTTATAAACTGGCCCAGTCTGTCGGTCTGGATTCATTGATCCCCGGGCATCCGCGGCTGATAATGAAGGAAAGTGATCTGGCAGCCCTGAAAAAGCAGCATGAAACGGATCCTGTCCTGCAGCGGATCGTGAGTCAGGCGCTGGCGGAGGCCGACAGGCAGATTGGGAAGCCGGCGCTGGAGCATGTGATTCCTGATGGACTGAGGCTGCTGGCGACCAGTCGGGAATGCCTCAAGCGCACAGTGGCGCTGGGATTTGCCTACCGCTGGACCGGAGACCTGAAATATGCCCGTTCAGGCATCAGTAATCTACTCACCGTTTGCGCCTTCAAGGATTGGAATCCGCGTCACTTTCTGGATACCGCTGAACTGTCATGCGCCGTGGGTATTGGCTATGACTGGTTTTACCCGGTGCTGACCGAGTCGGAGCGCGCCGCTATCCGGAAGGGGTTGATAAAAAACGCGTTCACCCCGAAGGCGGATGGGTTCACCGACAAGCAAAACAATTGGAATCAGGTCTGCAATGGGGGGCTGATTGTGGGTTCGCTGGCTATTGCGGAAACCGATCCAGGCTATGCGAAACTCATCATTTCTCGTGCGCTGCGAAATTTACCCAATGCCACCAGGCATTATGCGCCTGATGGCGCCTGGATGGAAGGGCCCGGCTATTGGGAATACGCCACGACTTACATGGCCTATGCCATTGCGGCGCTGGATTCAAGCCTGGGGACGAATTTCAGGTTGGATGCCACACCGGGATTGGATCGTGCGGGCTATTTCCCGATCTACACGACCGGCCCGGGCGGAAATCCGTTGTGTTTTGCCGATGTCCACTTTCCAAAACCGGAAAACCCCGGCGTCAAAATGCCCGTGGCACGGTATAACTATCATTCCC
>JBAXRC010000199.1:0-5027 GCA_037131415.1 bacterium
GGTATAATCCGGTCAGCTGGTTTCATAGCACTCCCTACAATGTTGAGGAACTGAGGGCGGGCCGGGAGCGGATCCGCTCCGTATATAAAGACCAGGGTTTTCTTGATGTGGAGGTGGGGGAGCCTGAGATCAGGGAAAGCAGTCCGGGTCGTTTTGAGGTCACCATTCCCATCCGGGAGAATCTGAAGTACCGCCTGGCGCGGACGATGGTCACGGGGGCCTCGCTTTACCCAGAAGCGGTTTTGCTGAAGGAAACGAAGTTGAAATCCGGAGATGAGGCATCGTTTGCGTCCTTTGAACGGGCCGCGGAGGCCGTGCGTGACTATTATGAGCGGCGTGGGTACATGAATACGGTCGTTCAGCCGCGGCTCGATTTGCGGGAGAAGGCCGGTGAGGTGGATGTCCGGTTTATCGTGTCGGAAGGCGAGCTGACCACCATCCGGAACGTGCTGATCAGGGGTAACAGCGTGACCCATGACAAGGTGATCCGGCGCGAATTACTGGTTTATCCGGGCGAGCAGTATGACGGGGTACGGACCCGTACGAGTGAGAACCGGTTGAGGAACCTCGGCTTTTTCTCGAGCGTCAGCAGCACGCATGAGCCGGTTGGCGGAACCACCAACGCGGCGGACCTGGTGTTTGATGTCGAGGAGCAGCGGACCGGCCAGTTCATGACGGGGGTGGGCTTCTCCAGCATCGACAAGCTGATCGGCTTTGCCGAGGTCAGCCAGGGCAACTTCGATATCCGCGGAAAACCCTTCATGGGGGCGGGCGAGAAAATCAAGTTGCGGGCGGAATTCGGATCAACCCGCGAGTCCTACTCGATTTCCTTTGTGGAACCCTGGTTCCTGGACCGGAAGTTGTCGCTCAGCACGGACCTTTACAGCATGAAGCAGAATGACCGGGATTATGATGTGGTCCGGCAGGGCGGTGCCGTGGGGCTTGGCGTGCCGATGTGGGGGGCGAACCGGGTGGACTTCAAGTACCGGCTGGAGCAGGTTGAGACCAAGGATTCCGCCGACACGAATGCCTATGTGGTGGTCGACAAGAACGGGGACGACCACACGGTTTTCTTTTCGGATCCGCGCCGGATTGCCAGTTCGTTGTCCTCCACCTGGACCCGCGACACCCGCGACAATTTCTTTGTTCCCAGCCAAGGGTCGAAATTATATCTGACGGGCACGCTGATGGGTGGGCCGCTGGGATTTGACACCGACATCTATGATCTCGAGGCGGGCGGGTCGCTGTACCTGCCTCTCTGGTACCGGCATGTGTTGAGTTTCCGGGCGCGCGCGGAGGTGGTGGACGCCTATGGCTCACAGGATGAAGTGCCGCTTTCAGAGCGTCTGTTTGCAGGCGGGGCCCGGACGGTGCGGGGCTTCCGTTACCGATGGGTCGGGCCGAAGGCGGAACGGGCGGATGGCTCGGGTGAGGTCCGGCCCAGTGGTGGACAAAGCCTGGCGATGGCGAGTGCCGAATACACCATTCCCGTTCCCGGGATCCCGAAATTCCGGTTTGCAACCTTTTACGATATTGGAAACGTGTGGTATGATCCCTACTCCTTTGACATGAGCCAGTATGCCGCCGGCGCGGGGGTGGGCTTGCGCCTGGATATTCCGGGATTCCCGATGCGCTTCGATTATGCGTGGCCGGTCAAGAAGGATGATCCGCGTTCAAGGACTGAAAACTGGAGCTTTTCGATCGGGTACGGTTTCTGAAATCAGGGTCCGGGCCGGGCATGAACGGGCCATAAGAAAACAGGCTTGAAAGGAGTATGCTAATATGAGAAAGTATTTAACTATATCGTTAATTCTTATCGGATTGGGTGCCGGGGCGGCCGGGTCGGCGGAGTTTAAGGTGGCGGTGGTGGATACGACGCGGATTCTCAAGGAATATTACAAGACCGAGCTGGCGGAACAGCATATTCAGCAGCAGATCGGGGATTTCACGGCGGAGCGCGACAAGTTGATGGCGCAGCACCGGAAGATGAAGCAGGAATTTGAGGCGCTCCGGTCGGAGTCGCAGAACAAGGCCCTGACCGAGGCGGCCCGCGAGAAGAAAAAGGAGCAGGCCGAGGAGAAGCTCGCCGAAGTTATCGATTTTGAAAAATCAATCCAGGAAAAGGCTGCCAGCCGGAAGAAGGATCTGGAAGGCGAGGGGCGCAAGATTCAAGGCGAGTTGGGCAAGTCCATCCGGGAGGCCATCCGGGTGTCTTCTGAAAAAGGCGGTTACACGCTGGTGCTGGCCGATGGCGGCCTGCTCGGCAACGGGCTTGAGTCTGTGCTCTATGCGGATCCGAAAATGGATATTACGGCCGAGGTGTTGAAGATCCTGAATGCGGACAAACCCGCGGCCTCCAAGGAGTGATGGGTATGTCGTTCACGGTTGATGAAATTGCCCGCCGGTTGGCCGGGCGAGTGGAAGGGGATGGCTCTGTTGTGATCAATGGGGTGGAGTCCCTGAATGCGGCCCGTGCGGGAAATCTGTCCTTTCTGTCCAATCCCCGCTACTCGCCCCAGATGAAGACCACCCGCGCTTCGGCGGTCCTGGTCAACGAGTCGTGGCAGGGCGAGACGTCCGCCGTCCTGATCCGGGTTCCGAGCGCGGATGCGGCCTTTGCCCAGGTGGCTTTCTGGATGGCCCGGCCCGCAGTTGTATTCAAGCCGGGAATTCATCCGACGGCTGTCATCGCCGAGGGCGTGACGCTGGGCAAGGATGTGATGGTGGGCCCTCATTGCGTGATTGAGCCCGGGGCGGTGATCGGCGATGGCACGGTGCTGGTGGCGCAATGCTACGTCGGGCATGCCTGTGAGATCGGGAAGAATTGCCAGTTCTATCCGGGGGTAACCCTGCGCGAGTACACGAAGGTGGGGGATCGCGTGATCCTGCACAATGGCGCGGTGATCGGCAGCGACGGGTTCGGGTACGTCAGGGAAGCCGGGCACTATAAGAAGATTCCCCAGGTCGGTATCGTGGTGCTGGAGGATGATGTCGAAATCGGCGCGAATACCGCCATTGACCGGGCCCGTTTCGGGGAGACGCGGATCGGGAAGGGGACGAAGCTGGATAACCTGATCCAGATCGCCCATAATGTCACCATTGGCGAGGATACGGCGATGGCGGCCCAGGCCGGGGTGTCCGGCAGTGCGCGCATCGGTAGCCGCGTTCAGACGGGGGGCCAGATCGGAGTGGCGGGACATATTGAGATTGGTGACGATTGCGTGGTCATGGCCCAGGCGGGGGTTTCGAAGGATGCGGCACCGAAGTCCATCCTGTTCGGAAGCCCCGCGATGGGGGCGGTTGAGGCCAAGAAGCTCCATGCGCACACCATGCGTTTGCCGGAAATGAAGAAGCGGGTGGCTGAGCTTGAGGCGAGAATCAAGGACTTGGAGGCGAAATCATGAGGGTTTTTCTGACGGGTGGTGCCGGATATATCGGCAGTGTGACAACTGAAATGCTCCTGGACGAGGGGCATGAGGTCGTGGTGTTTGACAACCTTGAGCGCGGACATAAAGCCGCCGTGGACAAGCGGGCCAAGTTGGTCAATGGCGACCTGCGCGATGCCGCCCAGGTTCAGCGGGTGATGAAGAATGCGAAACCGGATGCCGTCATGCACTTTGCCGCCTATGCCCTGGTGGGGGAGTCCATGACGAATCCCGGCATGTATTTTGCCAACAACACCACCGGCGCCACGAATTTGGTTGAGGCCATGGTTCGCAACAAGGTGCCCCGGATTGTCTTTTCCTCCACCTGTGCCACATACGGGTTTCCGGACCGTGTCCCGATCACCGAGGATACTCCGCAGCGACCGGTGAATCCCTACGGCGAATCGAAGCTGATGTTTGAGAAGGTGTTGTCCTGGTACCAGAAGGTATATGGAATCGAGCCCGTGTTCCTCCGGTATTTCAACGCCTGCGGCGCTACGGCGAAATTCGGCGAGGACCATGAACCGGAGACCCATCTGATCCCGAATGTGATCCGGGTGGCCCTGAAGCAGCAGCCGCATGTGAATATTTTCGGCAATGACTACAAGACGCCGGACGGCACCTGTATCCGCGATTATATCCATATCATGGACCTCGGCCGCGCCCATATCCTCGCCCTGACCGGGAAGCACACCGGTCCGTTCAATCTTGGAACAGGGAACGGGTTCTCGGTGCGTGAGGTGATTGACGTGGTGCGCAGGGTTACGAAGCGGGATATCCCCGAGGTGGTATCGCCCCGGCGCCCCGGCGATCCCGACCGGTTGGTGGCTTCCGCTGAGAAGGCCCGGAAGATTCTCAAGTGGATTCCGAAGTGTTCGAATCTGGATGACATTGTGGAAAGCGCCTGGGCGTGGCATCAGGCCCATCCCAACGGCTATAAAAAATAAAAACGAAAGCACGACTTATGAGCAAAGTTACAACAAAAGCAGCAACGACAGAAGCCTCGCAAAATTCCGCCCTGAATGCCGTTCTAGCCCAGATTCAGAAAGACTTCGGTGATGGCGCCATCATGCGGATGGGTGAGGCCGAGGGGCACAAGGAAATCGATGTGGTGTCCACCGGTGCCCTCTCGCTCGATATGGCGCTGGGGGTGGGCGGATTGCCCCGCGGACGCGTGGTGGAAATCTTCGGCCCGGAATCCTCCGGCAAGACCACGTTGACCCTTCATGTCATCGCCAATGCCCAGAAAAGCGGCGGGCTGGCGGCGTTTATTGACACGGAGCACGCGATGGATCCCGTGTATGCCAAGAAGATCGGCGTGAACCTCAATGACCTGCTGGTATCCCAGCCCTCGTCAGGGGAAGAGGCGTTGAGCATTTGCGAGACGCTGATCCGGAGCAATGCGCTGGATGTGGTCGTGCTGGATTCCGTGGCCGCGCTCGCACCCAAGGCCGAGCTGGACGGTGAAATCGGGGATGCCCACGTCGGGCTCCAGGCCCGTCTGATGTCGCAGGCCATGCGCAAGCTGACGGCGGCCATCTCGACGTCCAAGACCCTGTGCATTTTCACCAACCAGATCCGCGAGAAGATCGGCGTGATGTT
>JBAXRC010000200.1:0-5012 GCA_037131415.1 bacterium
CACCCGCACGATCCGGAATGTCAACCGCACCGTGGGGGCGATGATCGCGGGACAGCTGGCCAGGAAGTACGGCCATGCCGGATTGCCCGATGATACGATCAACCTGACCTTCAAGGGGTCGGCCGGGCAGAGTTTCGGGGCCTGGTGCGCGCATGGCATGACCCTGACGCTGGAAGGCGAATCCAACGATTACCTGGGCAAGGGGCTGTCGGGCGGCAAGATCATCGTCAAACCCTTTCCCGGCGCCTCGTATGAGCCGGAAGCCAACATCATTGCCGGCAACGTGCTCCTGTATGGGGCAACCGGTGGCGAGGTGTACTTGAACGGCGCGGTGGGTGAGCGTTTTGCCATCCGCAACAGCGGGGCCATAGCGGTGGTGGAAGGCGTGGGCGACCACGGGTGCGAGTACATGACAGGGGGGCGCGTGGTTGTGCTCGGGCGTACCGGGGTGAATTTCGGGGCAGGCATGAGCGGTGGCCTGGCGTATGTTTATGACGAGACCCGCAATTTCGACGCCCGTTGCAACCTGGACATGGTTGACTTGGAACTGGTGGTCAGTGCAAGGGACAAGGCGGAACTGAAGGGTTTGCTTGAGAAGCATCTCCGGTACACGGGCAGCCGCAAGGCGGAACGGATTTTGGCGAACTGGGATGATCAACTGCCGTATTTCATCAAGGTTTTCCCGATGGAATATCGACGTGTCCTGGGCGAAATGATGAGGGAAGATGAAGCCACCGAGCGAGCGGAGGTGGTCCATGGGTAAGATCACTGGATTTATGGAATATGGGCGTCGCGATCCGGGTTACCGGCCCGTGACGGAACGGGTGAAGGATTTCAATCCTGTTGAACTGCGTAACGACGCCAACGAGGTCAAGGAGCAGGCGGCCCGTTGCATGGACTGCGGGACGCCCTTTTGCCATGGTGCCGGTTGTCCTCTGGAGAATGTCATTCCGGAGTTCAACGAGCAGGTTTATCAGGGGCGCTGGAAAGAGGCGCTGGACATCCTGCTTTCGACCGACAATTTTCCCGAGTTCACGGGCCGGATTTGTCCGGCGGTGTGCGAGGGGTCCTGCGTGCTGGGAATCAACAAGGATCCGGTGACCATCCGCCAGATCGAGCTGGAGATCATCGAAAAGGGTTTTGAGCTTGGCTATGTCCAGCCCAAGCCGCCTGCCAAGAGGTTGGATCAGCGTGTGGCTGTGATTGGGTCTGGTCCTGCTGGATTGGTGGTTGCGGATACGTTGAACCACCTGGGGTATGGTGTTGTGGTCTATGACCTGGCTGAGAGGCCGGGTGGTATTCTCCGGTACGGCATTCCGGAGTTCAAGCTGGCCAAGTGGGTGATTGACCGCCGGATCCATCTGATGGAGGCGGAAGGCGTCGTCTTTGAAAACCAAGTCCGGGTGGGTGAGGATATTTCCTATCACTACCTCAAGAACCGTTTTGATGCCGTGTGTTTGTCGGGTGGTGCCCGCGAAGCGCGTGATCTCAAGGTTTCGGGGCGGGACTTGAAGGGCATTCATTTCGCGATGGATTTCCTGATCCAGCAAAACCGGCGCTTAGGGAGCGAATCTCTGGATCCGGCGCTGGATATCCTGGCGACCGGGAAAAAGGTGCTGGTCATCGGGGGGGGTGACACCGGGTCCGATTGTGTCGGCACCTCGATCCGGCAGGGCGCAACGGAGGTGATGCAGGTTGAAATTATGCCCGAGCCGCCGCCGACCCGTTCTCCGTCCACTCCGTGGCCGATGTGGCCCAATATGCTACGCGTCTCAAGCAGCCACAAGGAGGGCGGTCAGCGCCAGTGGAGCATTGCCACGAAAGAATTCGTGGGTGAAAATGGTGCCGTGAAGGCGGTCAAGCTGGTTCGGGTCGATTGGGTCACCCCGACCGGGGGAGGCCGTCCCGTCATGCAGGAAAAAGCGGGGACGGAATTCACGATTGAGGCGGATCTGGTTCTCCTGGCCATGGGCTTTTCCGGCCCCGGTCGAAACAAGTTGGTGGAAGATCTGGGGATTCAGACTGTTGCCGGTGCCATTGGCCGAGATTCCCGGAACATGACCAATATTCCGGGAGTGTTCGTGTCTGGCGACATGACGCACGGCGCCTCACTGGTGGTTCGCGCCATGAAGGATGGACGGCGCGCTGCTGCAGGGATCGATGCTTACCTGAGTGAGCGGAGGGCCTGAGCCTGATTTCCCGATTATTTCGGCCGCCCGGTAGCGAACACCGGATCTTCAGAAAAGCCAATGCTAAAGCGCTTCAGCATGTCTTTGTTTCTCTTGCACAACACGCATAACATTGGGGGTTATCGCGGTCAAGGCCAACCGGCCCAACCGGGAAATAATCGACAAAAAACCCTGTTGCGTCGAGCATTAGCGCGATCAACAGGGCCCAGAACAATCAAACTAAAACACCGTTCGCTCTCATGGTGCCGCTTCTATTACGCGCCGACCAAACAGGCCTTAAGATCGGCCTCCACGGTGGTTATGGGCTTGATGGCGAAGTTGTCCACCAGGACCTTGAGGACCGCCGGGGTCACAAAGGCTGGGAGGCTCGGGCCAAGCCGGATGTTCTTGATGCCAAGATGCAACAGCGTCAGGAGGATACAGACCGCCTTTTGCTCGTACCAGGACAGCACCAAGGACAACGGCAGGGCCTGCATGGAGGAAGCCGCCCGCTTTGCGCGCTTGAACGGTGCCAGAACCCTGTACTTGAGGGCTAACCGTGCCAACCGGAAGGTGTTACGGGCGTATTTCGCCTTCGGATTCTGGAAGGCTGAATCCATAGATTGGGAGTTCAGCCCCGGGTTCATTCTCAATGACTATAAAATGGTGGCTGTGCTGTCGCATCCTGTTGGAAGAAAGTCTTCCTGACGCCTGTCTGCACCGGGTATCTCAAGGCTGCTCGGCAAACATCACGGACCATTTCACCGCACGGGTGATCGGGGATTTGAGTGTGACCCGAAGGAGGCCGGGGCATTCCTGGACACTGGCGGTGACGCCCGTAGCCCGGTCTTTGGAGCTTAGCGTGACACCAACCGCTTTCCATCCCTTGCCGCCATCCGCCGTGCCGGCAATACGGAGTTCATACGGATCATTGGCAATGAGCGCAGAAGTCGCCGACAGGGTCTTGCGGCTCCAGGTCTCACCCGTTACGTCCACAATGCCTTGCGTAACATGCCGGGAAGTGGAGAGGAGCACAGGGTGTCCTTCATTGGCGCGTACGGCGATGACGCTGCAGGAGCCAGGTGCTATTTGAGCCTTGAACGTGCCGGCAAAATCCGGAAGACGCATATTGGCCCAAAAGTCAAATGCATGGTAGGTCCTGGCCGGATCCAGACCGATCTTGGCGCAGGTATGCTCTACGTGGAGCGGAGTGCCGTAGAAGTTGAAGACTCCGATAACATCACGACGCACGCCGGATTTTTCATCCGTCACCAACCAGGTGTTGGCGAGGGCGTTATCGAAATAGTCCACAGGACGCGCGGTGGCGTTGTGATGAGTGAGGGTGCGCTTGAGAACTTCAAGGCGTTCCTGGGGAAGGTTCGGCAACCAGTCGCTGACCAGGAAGAATTGGCCGGCAAGTGAGACCCACGATGTGGTCAATCGCGCTTGATCGAGAGTCACGGCGCCATTGATGCTCGGGTCCCCCTCGCAGTTTTCCCCGGAGGTGCGCACCTTGGAAGGATCGGGATCATTCCACCAAATTTTGCCATTCATGAAATAGAGACGGGACCCCCGGATCGGTCCGGATCGGATGCCTTGGCCATCATGATTGAAGTCGGGGCCCACACGCATGGAATCGACCAAGCCTATGGAACCTGCTAAGATGCGCATATTCTGAACGGCACAGCAACCGGAGAAGAAAACATCATCACCTGCGCCTTTACGGATGGTCTTGAGGCCGAGTCGCATCGCTTCAATGTTGGTCTTCTCCCTGTCGTGAAGCGGCAGACTGCTGCTGAAATTGTCATCCTTGTAGCCATCGTTGATATAATAATGATCTACTCCTGCGCCGCACGAGAGCCCATCCATTTTATAGTAGGTAACCCCCCATCCACGCATGGTCCTGGCCAACCCCTCAAGATGTTTCTGCACATCAGGATTGGTACAGTCGAGACAAGTGCCGCCAAAGGAACGTTGCCGTAGAGGGGCGCCGTTCGGTTTCTTGACAAACCAATCTTGTCGATTCTGGTACTCTGGCTGCATATGGTTGCGACCGAAGGGAAGCCACCAGAGGCCAAAGGTAATACCATCTTTGGTCAGCTCCCTAGCCACCGGGGCAATGCCGTCGCGGTAAGGAAGTGCCGGAGAGACGCGGTCGAATTCCGTGGCGGGACCGCCAATATTGGGACCGGACTGCCAACCATCATCGATCTGGATCACGCCGAGGCCGAAAGCCTTTAATTCCTTGACGATAAACTCGGATAATTCGATGGTGCTTGCGGGAGTCCCCGCACGGCCGTGCCCACTCCCTTCAGCGTACCAGGAACAGTAGGTGGCATTCGGTGCGTGCAGCTTGATGTTGTATTGTTTCTTCACCGCATCGGCAAACTGCTCCGAACCGAGCCGGGCATCAGAGAAGTAACCGATGGCCAGAGTGTCCAAGGTTGCGGCCTGGCCGGGCTTTAGAAACAGATGACCATGTTCAAGTTGCGCCTTGAGTTCGACCCGTCCGTTCTGGATGCCGGAGAAGATCGTGCCACTGCCACGGTTCTGGGTAAGCCAGCCAGTCACCACGCCGTTGCGCGTCAAGGGATCCGCCACCGTGAGGAACAAGTAGCTGCCAGGATTCTTGTCGGCCGGGAGTAAACCGCCGGTTCCCATGGTTGTTAGCTCGACGGCGGGCTTTCCCAGGTCAAGTGTGAAGGTGGCGGGAATAGCCTTTTGGACATCCATCTCTCCCGCCTCGCTGTTCTTCTGCTCCTTGCAGACCAGGAGAAACGGAAGGTTCTTGTAGAGCGCCAGTGTGACGGTGCTGCCGTCGGATTGAGTCACCGTAATCTTCCG
>JBAXRC010000201.1:0-5001 GCA_037131415.1 bacterium
TTCCTCAGGTTTACCAGCGGCAACCCGGGCTGGACGGTCACGAGGAAGGTGTTCCGGGCGGGATCGTAGCGGAATCCGGTGATCCGCACCATCCGGCTCAGATTGAGGAGATTGCCCCCGCCGGGAACCGCACCACCGGTAATGCCGGTCCGGGCACCCTGCAACGTGACCGGCAATCCGGCGGCGAGGACACGCCGGATGTCGTCTTCATCCAGGGCAAAGGACAGGGTATCGGCCTGGCCAGCCCGCCGGGACTCATCCCGCAGAAAATCAGGGTAACTCGTCCCCACATCCGGCTTGAATAAATGACTCCGAATCACCACGCCCTCCAGGTTCCCGACAACGCTTACTTCCACCCCAACGCACAAAGCCGCTCGGGCGACAACAGGAGGTCCAAGTCCTGCCCGGAAATACCGTCCACTTCACGGATCGCCTCGCGGACGGACAGTCCCCGCTCCCGCATCAGGCGGGCAAGTTCAACCGCGTTTTCATGCCCGATATGCGGGATCAGCCCGGCCATGATCTCATTGGATTTCTCCATCGCCTCACGGCAGCGATCCGCCCGGGCGGAAATTCCATTGATGCAACTGTCGGCATACGCCATATCCACTCGCCGCAACAGGTCCAGCGAATCCAACAGGGCATCGGCCGCCAAGGGAAGGAAGGCATTGAGTTCCAGCTCTCCCGACATCACCACCAGGTTGATTTCCATGTCATGCGCCATCACACGGTACGCCGCCTGGATCACCATCTCGGGAATCACAGGATTGATCTTGCCCGGCATCAGCGTGGATCCCGGCTGGACCGCAGGCAGTTCAATCTCACCAAATCCTCCTTCCGGTCCGCTGGCCATCAGGCGGAGGTCACGTGCCGACTTGACCAGATTGGCCGCATGGGTCCGGATCATTCCCGATGCCTCCAGAAGGGCATCCTGATTCTGGGTCGCCTCCAGAAGGTTTTCCGCACGGGCCAGATTCAGGCCCGTCACTTCACGCAACTTGTCCACCACGCTGAAAATATACGCCCGGGGTGCCGCAAGACCGGTCCCGACAGCGGTTCCGCCAAGATTGACCACGCGCAGCCGTTCCATGCACTGGAAAATCCGCCACCGGTCACGCGCCAGTGCATTGGCGTAGGCGCCGAATTCGCGCCCCAGAGTAACCGGAACCGCGTCACGGAGCTGGGTCCGCCCCAGCTTGATCACATCCGAAAACTCTCGCTCCTTGGCCTGGAAAGCCTCCTGGAGCCCGACAATCACAGGCTCCAGTTGCTTCAGGAGAGTGATGGCCGCGATGCGCAGGGCCGTGGGATAAGTGTCGTTAGTGGACTGATGAAGGTTGACATGATCGAACGCATCCACCCGACTGCCAAGACTCAGCGAGGCCAGCCGCGCCACCACTTCGTTGACATTCATGTTCGTGGAGGTTCCCGCTCCCCCTTGAAGGGCATCGGTGACAAACTGGTCCTGGTGCCGCCCCCCGATGATTTCCCCGCAGGCATGGGCGATCGCATCGGCTGTTTCGGGCGCAAGAAACCCGCACTCCTGATTCGTCCGGGCGCAGGCAAGCTTGACCTGAGCCAGGGCGGTGATCAGGGCGGGGTGGACAACCCGGCCGGCCGCATTGAAATTCAGCCGCGCCCGCTCGGTCTGGATGCCATAGAGAACCCCGTCCGGAATTATTAATTCGCCCAGTAAATCATGTTCAACAGGACACATATTCTTAAATTACACGCTCATTCATTCGGGCTCCAGTCAAATAGTGAAATTCAACATCAGGAAATCCCTGATGCTATTTTCAGGGTCCCCTTGATTGCCAACGGACCCCGTTCAGTATTTAGTAGTGCAATGTTGGAGGCCACAAGGACCAGAGAAAATATGCCCTTAGAGTATTCAGTTTCAAGTGATGGCGGAGCCGTTCACATAATCGGGAACGGGCCAATCGGAATTCAGGACTGTACAACCGTGATCGAGAAGGTGCGGAATGACTCCAGAAGACGCGCCGGTTGCAGCGTCCTCATTGACCTCCAGCACGCGAACTGCGCCCCCCTGCATGAAGATAGTCTCAACGAAATCATGGAGATTGCGGGTCATGACGGAACCACCCCGTACGGGAACATGGCCATTGTCGCCTCGGGCGCAACACTGCTTTATGCCGAAATACTGTCCTTGCACCTTAGGGACAAGCACCAGATTTCAATCCAGGTGTTTGTCAACATGAACGCCGCGCAGGCTCATTGCGCAAGAACTCCCGCCCCTGCTCCAACACCGGCAAAGGAGCCTCACTGAAGGGAAGGCGGACTGAACGGCATTGATTTTCCTGAAACCTTATCCAGCCATTCGTTGATCTGACTGAGGCGAAACGGCTTGGCCAGGAATGTTGCACCCATCGCCACCATCAGCTCACGCTCCTGAGGATACATCAAGTAGCCGGACATCATGGCAATATGCGAACGGAGGCAACCCTTCTGCTTGAGCCTCTTGATGAAATCCATCCCGCTCACCTCCGGCATCATGAAATCCGTAATGATGATGTTGGGACAGTTCTCGTATCCCATGTCACAGGGACAAGCCTCAATGCAATACAGGGGACAGAGATTGGGATTCGAGTAGGCTGAAACCTGATATCCCTTGCGCTTCAGTGCCACGGACAGGAGGGTAACAATCGCGGGATCATCATCGATGATAACGGCTTTCACAGACCTCTCTGCTTCACTTCAGTTTCCAGGGCAATGTCCTTGGATTCAGGATGCTGGCAGAAATGCCTGCCGCCTGAAGAAGTAACAAACCGGCATTTTTCAGGATTGCTGACCTGGCATTCAATCAGCCAACTCCGCGCGATTCCCTTTGCGCGACACATCGTTCGCTGCGGCAAGTCATGGGTCATAACTTGATACGCATCCTGATAAGCACCTTGCATCGTTCCGGCATTCATGTCGGAAAGAGTAGGCGGGCATCAGAAATCGCGCAATCCGGTTAATCCCTGATATTACTATCAGGGATTCCCCTATGGGAAATGCTCGATTCATGGGATTTTGAATACCCAAGACTGCGTTCAGGTCGCACTGAGTCGCCGCAGAATCGCAAGGATATGCCCCTGCGCGATCTGGGTGGCAAGGTGGTCCCTCGAGAAGCGATTCTGGCGGATATGCCAGGTAATGAGGCGGCGCAAAGTGGCTAAATCGGCGTTTTTCAACAGATCCGGATCAGCCTTGTAGCGTTCCGCTTCAGGGCCCCAGTCCTCCCAGTTGAATTTGACCACAAACCCGTTCTTGTAGCAGGCGTCCATGAAACCCGACACAACCCCCTTGAACTCCTCATCGGGAAAGCCATCCTCATCCATGGGGATGACCTGATCGGGGCAGAAGGAGGCCGCCTCAAAGACTGGAACGAACGCCAGCAGGGCGGCCAGTTGGGGCGGTTCAATCACATGGGATTCATTCAATGAACATGTTTTCATAAAGCCTTTCTTCGCTTCCGGTATTGCCGGAGCATTTTCATGAACCGGATTGCGTCCTTGACCGGATGGATCTTGCTTTTCTCGGTGCCGTAGAGCGTGGCGACAGGCACGCTACCAATCCGAATATCCCGGTGGCTGAGGTCCATCAGGATCTCAGACTCGGCCGCAAATCGGGGGGACTCGGCGGGAACCGCAGGCACGACGGAAAGTTTATACAGGCGGTATCCGCACTGGGTGTCGGGGACACGCTGCCCCATCTCCCGGCTCAACAGCCAGCTCATGATGCGGTTGGTCATCTGCCTGACCCACGGCATGGTGCGCGTATCGGACATCCGATTACCCACCAGCACGGGCGTGCCGGTTTGGTTGTAGGCCTCCACGAACCGGAGGAGATCGGAGGGGGCATGTTGCCCGTCGCCATCCATGGTGATGACAAAATCAAACCCGCGTTCCCGGGCCGCCCTGAACCCGGTGTTAAGGGCCACCCCCTTCCCGCAGTTCACCTCGTGCCGGATCACCACTGCCCCGGCGGCCTCCGCCTCAGCGGCGGTTCCATCCGGCGAGCCGTCATCCACCACAATGACATCGCGCAGATAGTTCGAGACCTCCGCAACGACCGCACCAATCCGCCCACCCTCCCGGTAGGCCGGTATAATCACACATCCCTTGCTTTCCATGGCGGGAGTGATAGTCATTCCCTAGCCCTAAAACAAGCGCGGAATAACGCGGACTCAACTCCGGGGATTGGCAATATCAAAGAAAACATGAACGGCTACTTCTCGGGATCAGCTGGCCGGGGAGTCTTAAGTTTGTATGCCAACTTAAGGGCAGCAAGTTTGGCGGAGCGCTCCGCAAGGACCGCTGACATTCTTTTGATTGTGGCTTTAGACGCCCCTTCGGTATACGCGCCATAATAAGTCGAAGAATCACCCTCAGCCTCAACGACTCCCTCATATCGACCGCTTTTCCTTGAGGCTTCGAGCGTGGCCAATCGCCCTGACAAAAACTCAATTTCCTTATTTAAGGAGATACACTCTTCTTCAGGATCAAAAAGGCTCCTGGTGGGGGGTGGATTCGAAGTGAGGTAGGTCTTGTCCGCAGTGCTTAATCGGATTAGTTTTTGAACGGTGATCGCTCCGCCTTTTTTCAGAATACAAACCGCCCCGCCATCCTTATATAAAGCCCAGCCTTCGATTCTATCAGCCAGGCCTACCGTCCAATTTCGCAGGGGGGCGGATTGGGTCAAGACAGGCGTTTGACTCCCTGCAAAAGCCGTTACGGCTATTGCGATAATGAATGAAGCAAGCCTGACGATCTTATAATTCAATGTTGTCCTAGGTTTTATGAGCCCGGATTAAACTACTTAACATTAACGGCGTCAACACGAAGCTTTGCGATCCCAATAGTCGGATGAATGGATGATTCGCTTGCTTGACAACGCGTCACCATAGAGGACAATGACCTCATTAAAAGGCCGTCTTGTTTGGCTCCCGCGCGCAACCAGCTAATGCAACACCTGTTGTATGAAAAGGTCACGCGGTAG
>JBAXRC010000202.1:0-4945 GCA_037131415.1 bacterium
GTATGTGGCGCCACCCATGCGATGGGAACGGCGCGAGGTAGCCGGGCTCACGGTTATCAATGATGCCTACAATGCCAATCCCGTGAGCATGCAGGCCGCGCTCCGGACCTTCCGGGAGATGGATGCGGCAGGCCGGAAATGGCTGGCGCTTGGGGACATGCTGGAACTGGGGCCAGGCGGGATCGAAGCGCATCTGGCCATTGGCCGGTCGCTGGCGAATGGGCCGTGGGCCGGTCTTGTCACGGTAGGGCCGCTGGGCGCCCGGATTGCGGAGGGTGCACTGGTGGCGGGGATGCCGGGGGCCTTGGTTCGCACCTGCGGGACGGCCGCGGAGGCGGCAATTTATCTGAAGGAAAGAATGGTCAAGGGGGATGTACTGTTGCTAAAAGCATCCCGTGGAAAACGCCTGGAGGACATCATTCCCGGGCTTATGGAAAGAGTGAAGGATTGACGCGATGTTCTACTATCTGAATTTTTTGAGCAACTGGATATCGGAGCTGCGGGTCTTCAAATACATCACGGTCCGAGCCTTTCTGGGGGCCGCGACCGCATTCCTGCTCTGCGTGGTGCTAGGGCCCTGGGTGATCCGGAAGCTCCGTGAGTTGAAGGTCCAGCAGTATGTTCGCAAGGAGGAGGCGCCGCCCCTGCATGTGTTGCACGGGAAGAAGGAAGGCACGCCGACGATGGGCGGCATCCTGATCATTGGATCCGTCACGCTCTCCACGCTGTTGTGGGCGATCCCCACCAACATCTATGTGCTGTTGACCCTGCTGACATTCCTGTTTATGGGCGCGGTCGGGTTCATGGATGATTATGCCAAGCTGAAGGGAAAGAATGCGAAGGGCATCAGTGCCCGCGCGAAATCCCGGCTCCAGCTCCTCTGGGCACTGGCGATGGGCGGGGCGTTGCTGATGATTCCCGAAACCCGGGTGCATGCGAAGGAGTTGATGGTGCCCTTTTTCAAGGGGGCGGTGATTGCGGACATGGGCTGGTTCCTGGCATTGGTTTTCATCGCCGTGGTCATCGTGGGGGCGAGCAATGCGGTGAACCTGACTGACGGCCTCGATGGCCTGGCCATCGGGTGCAGCAGTTCCGTGGCACTGGCTTATCTGGTGATGGCGTATGTGGTGGGACGGGTCGACTTTGCCGGCTACCTCTTTATTCCCTACATTCCCGGCAGCGGGGAGTTGGCGGTGTTCTGCGGCTGCCTGCTGGGCGGCAGTCTGGGCTTCCTGTGGTACAATTGCCATCCCGCTCAGGTGTTCATGGGCGACACCGGAAGCCTCGCGCTGGGAGGCGCCATTGCCATGGTGGCGATCCTGATCAAGCAGGAGTTGCTGCTGGTGATTGTCGGCGGTGTGTTTGTAATGGAGGCGGCGAGCGTGATTCTCCAGGTGGCGTCCTTTAAACTGCGCGGAAAACGCATCTTCGCCTGCGCGCCGATCCATCACCATTTCGAGCTCCGGAACTGGAGCGAGACGCAGGTTACAATCCGCTTCTGGATCCTCTCCATTCTTTTCGCGCTCATTGGCGTGGCGACACTGAAAATAAGGTAGGAAATTATTAATTGAAGATTTGTGATTGAAGATTGAAGAATGAAGCATGGGGATGAATTCAATCTTCAATCGGCAATCTTCAATCTAAAATAGTCTTATGTGTGGCGAACAAAAACTGAAACACGCGCTGGTCCTCGGCCTGGGCGCGAGTGGCGAGGCGGCGGCGCGGCTCCTGATCCGCCAGAAAGCCTCTGTGACGGTCGTTGATTCCGGTTCGAGTCCCAGGTTGGAGGCTCCGGCGAAGGCCTTGCGCGAGGCTGGCTGTGTTGTCCATGCCGGTGTAGCGGAACTGCCTGAGGGCGAGTGGGACCTGGCGGTTGTCAGCCCCGGGATCTCCGTTGATTCGCCGTGGGTCAAGGCCCTGCGCGGGCGCGCGATCCCCGTGATTTCAGAACTGGAACTCGGGTGGCGTGCATGCCGGAGCCGCGTACTCGCGGTGACCGGTTCCAACGGGAAAAGTACGCTGGTGAAATTGTGCCGGGAAGCATTGGAGAAAAGCGGGCTCAGTGCGGTGGCGGGCGGAAATTACGGAATGCCCCTCTCAGCGCTTGCCTGTCTCGATCCTGTCCCCGACTGGCTGGTCGTCGAAGTGAGTTCCTTCCAGCTTGAAACGGTCGACCGGTTCACTCCGGATGTGGGCATTCTGCTGAACCTCAATCCGAACCATCTGGATCGCCATAAGACGATGGAGGTTTATGCCGGCATGAAGGCGCGCCTGTTTGCGGGAATGCAGGGTGGGCAGACGGCGGTAATTCCTGAAACGGCGCCGGATGTGATTCAGGCGGCAGTTCCCGCCGGAGCGCACTGTTCTTTATTCGGGCTGGGTGATGGCGCCGGGTTTCGTTACCATAATGGGGTTGTCACCGGCCCCGGGTTGGAGCTTCCGGTGTCAGTTGCCGGAACCCCGTTTGACAATGACGTGATGGGGGTGACGGCGGCCGCGTGTGTTGCGGCATTGGTGGGCGGTGGCGTATCCCCGCAGGGGGTAACGGCGGCAGCGCGGGATTTTGAACGGCTTCGCCATCGCATGCAGACCGTGGCCGAAATCCGAGGCGTGACCTTCGTGAATGATTCCAAGGCAACCAATCTTGCGGCTCTCTCCGCAGGGTTGCAAATGGCGCGCGGGTCCGTGCGGCTTATTGCGGGTGGCCTGCTCAAGGAATCCGACCTGAATTCTGTGAAAAAAAGTCTAGTCAACAGGGTGCTGTGCGTTTACATTATCGGCAAATTTTCACAGGCCATGGCTTCGGCTTGGCGGGAAACGGTTCCCTGTCTGATTTGCGAGGATTTGAAGGAGGCCGTGGGACGTGCCTGGCAGGAGGCACAGGCGGGGGAAGTCGTTTTGCTTTCCCCGGGATGTGCGAGCTTTGACCAGTTCAAGAGTTTTGAGGACAGAGGCGAACAGTTTTGTGAAATTGTAAGAGGAATTCAAAAAGGAGAATGACAGTGAATAAGGTTCGGATAGTTGGAACGATGGTAGTGGTCGGCGGTTTGATTTTGAGCGCGGGTTGCGGGACGACGCGTCCCCCGGTGAAGGAGACTGAGCCGCAGGTGGTGATGCCGCCGCTTGAGCCGGTGAAGGAGCCTGTGGTTGTGGAGGTCAAGCCTCCGGTGGCCGAGGTTCAGACCAAGACCTATGTGGTCAAGTCCGGTGACAGCATTGGCCTGATTGCAAAGCGTTTCAAGGTTCCCTCCAAGGACGTGATGAAGCTGAACAAGATCACGAACGCGAACAAGATCCACATCGGCCAGAAATTGACGCTTCCGGGTTATGTGGACCTGAATGCCCCGGCCCCGGCCCGGCCCAAGGTCAAGAAAGCCAAGCCGGTTGTCTTGAGCGGAGACGCCTATGTGGTCAAGTCCGGAGACATGCTGGGAAGCATTGCCGTTGCCCACAAGACGACCATCAAGGCGATCAAGGCGGCGAACGGCCTGACGAGTGACAAGCTGCATGTCGGCCAGAAGCTGGCCATGCCCAAGGGGTCGGCGCCGGTTCAGAAGGATGAGCCTGTCGCTCCGGCTGATGTGACGGTGCCTGCGGGTCAGGACGTTACGGCTCCTGAAGTCGTTGCGCCCGTGCCCCCGAAATCCAACGAGGTGCTGCATGTCGTGGAACCCAACCAGGACCTGCCCTCCATCGCCGTGATGTATGGCGTCCGTGCGGAAGAGGTTATCAAGCTGAACAACCTGACCTCTCCGGATGTCAAGGTCGGGCAGACTCTGAAAATTCCGCCGACTGTTGAGTGATGCGGAGAACGCCCACCATTTTAGTGGGCATCGTCCTTCTGTTGCTGGCGCTGGGCATCGTTATGTTGGCCAGCGCCAGTTCTGTTAAGGGGACGGCTGTCTACAAGGATTCGAACTACTTCCTGGTTCGTCAGTTGATCTGGCTGGCTGTTGCGCTGGTGGCGGGCGGGATCACCGCCTCAGTTGACTATCACAAATGGCAGCGCTGGTGGGTTCCGCTCTCGGCGTTTTCGGTTCTGCTCCTGGTTATGGTGTTGATTCCCGGTGTGGGGACGGAGATCAATGGCAGTCACCGCTGGCTGAGGCTTGGCTCATTCAGTGCCCAGCCTTCTGAATTCTCCAAGTTCGCCATGATCATCATGATGAGCGCCTGGATGGCGAAGAGCGGGGTGAAAGCCGGGACCTTTATCGAAGGCATATTGAAGCCCGGCGTGCTTCTGGCAACCATGATGGGACTGGTGTTCCTGGAGCCTGACTTCGGCACCACGGTGTTGCTGGCCATGGTGGGCGCTGCGATCATGTTTTCAGGAGGCAGTCCTGCGCGTTACCTGGTCATCGGTATCGTGGCGGGGATGATCTTGTTTGCCGGGGCGGTCATGCATGACCCGGTGCGTGCGGGACGTGTACTGGCGTTCATGAATCCTGAGAAATATCCGAAGGCCGCCTACCATCTCCAGCAGTCCGAGCAGGCATTCACGCTGGGCGGGCCATGGGGCGTCGGGTTGGGCGAAAGCCTTCAGAAGCATTTCTATCTGCCCGAGGCGCACACCGATTTTATCCTGGCCATCATCGGAGAGGAGTTGGGGCTGGCGGCGACCATCCTGGTGGTTCTTCTGTTTGCCGGTTTCCTTGCCTGCGGCACCCTGATCAGCATGCGGGCGCCGGACAATGTCGGGCGCCTGATGGGGATGGGGTTCACTCTGATGACCTCCATGCAGGCGGCGATCAATATCGGAGTGGTGACGGGATGCCTTCCCACCAAGGGGCTGGCGTTGCCGTTCATCAGTTACGGCGGGTCGAGTCTCATTGTTTCGATCATGATGGTCGGTGCTCTTCTCAACATCGCCCGGCAGGCCGTGATGACCGAGGAACGCGCTGTCGTCCGCGCTGCAAGGGACAAAGTCCGCTGGGTATAGTCCGTC
>JBAXRC010000203.1:0-4924 GCA_037131415.1 bacterium
CCATTATACAGTTAAAGAATGCTTGTTCTGCAATCTCAGATAGTTGTCTCAACGAGATCATGACGTTCACAGAGTGGCAACAGAAGCAACCCATTCTGCGTCGGCAACTGCGGTTCATGTTGGGTCTTGATCCAATGCCTGACAGAACGCCTCTTCACGCCACAACTACGGGCACGATGGAGCGGCCTGCCTACCGAGTGGAAAAACTCGTATTTGAGAGCGTGCCAGGCCTTTACGTCACGGCCAATTTCTACTTGCCCCACGAACGCCCGTCCCCAATGCCTTGCATCGTGTACTTGAACGGCCATTGGCCGTCGCTTGATGGGGCAAAGACGGGGTTTCAGGACCGCTATCTTTGGTATCCTGCAAATGGGTTCGCGCTTCTGGTCATCGACCCCGTCGGCTTCGGTGAAGTTTCCGGGGTACACCCTGGCATGAATCGACTCAATCACTGGCATTGGCTCTCCCTTGGCTATACACCGGCCGGTGTAGAGGTGTGGAACGCCATGCGAGCACTGGACTGGCTTCAGACTCGTCCCGAAGTAGATTCCTCACGAATTGGTGTGACGGGGATTTCTGGCGGTGGTGTTATGACACAGTTTCTGGCTGCGTTGGACGATCGCGTCACTGTGGCCGCAGCTTCGTGTTCGACCTATACCATTGGGACCCAGGTCGCCTTTGGCCTCGTGCCTCAGCAGTGTGACTGCACGTTCTACCCGAACCTGTTTCGCATAGATTTCCCCGAGGTACTGGCGCTGATAGCCCCCCGCCCCCTCTTGATTCTGGGGGGGCGAAAGGATCCTATCTTTCCGCCTGCCGGCTTTAGGGAAGCGTATCAAAGAGCAAAGAGAATCTATGGTCTTTTCGAGCAATCGAGTAGCGCCGAGTCACAGTCACGCATTCGACTCGTGGAATCTGGTCAGGGCCATACAGACCCGCCAAAATTCTTAGATGAAACTCACGGTTGGATGTGCAGGGAGTTGCTCGGCCAAAGCAAAATCGACCCTTGTAGCGAGGTGCTTAGTCCTAGACCAGAGAGTCCAGAGTCGCTTCGATGCATAGAACGTTGCCCTCCTTCAGCCCTGAACTACCACATTCATGACACATGGATTCGCAGACCCTCTTTAGTCGCCCCTACAACCCACGAGGACTGGTTACGGCGAAAGGATGAACTCCTTAATCTGCTCCGCACAAGGGTATTCGGCTGGTTTCCTGCTACTGAGATTCCCTTCAAGACCAGGCGCCTGACAGCCAGTGGTGGTTATGCCCGAGATTTCGCAATCTTCGGAGAGTACGAATTCGAGTCCGAACCCGGCGTACCGGTAATGGTCCGCCTATTGACCCCAAGGGATCGGAGAGGACCTAAGCCGTTCATCGTGTGGATCAAGGGACCCGAGGATCACGTCACTTTCCCGGATCTCGATGAATTTATCCCGCTGCTTCGCACACACGCACTCGCGATTATAACGCCTCGTTTTGCGAACCAAAAACTTTCCGGGCGCGATTATGCATGCATTGAACGCACTGCGGCATTGGTAGGTCGAAGCGTGGCATCCATGCAGGTATGGGATGTTTTACGGACAGTAACCTGGATGACCCAAGACCGTGGCCTGCAGACATCAGAGATTGCGGTCTACGGCAGAGGCAACTTCGGCATTGTAGGGCTCTATGCTGCTGTGATAAACGAATTAATAGGGCATGTGATCCTTCGGAATCCACCGACGACCCATTTTGACGGACCGGCCTTGCCGACCGTGCTGCGCGATACAGATATTGAGGAGATTGCAGGTACACTGGCCAAGCGCCGTCTGACATTGCTGAGCCCAACGCATTCGGCCTTTGGGCTCACCCGCCGGTTGTACGACTTGTGCAATGCCTCCGCAGCATTGCAGTGCACTATGAGTCTCCCGGAAGCGGTGATGGCTGATGTGGCGAGGCGCAAACCAGCATTAGGTCACAGTGAGGAATTGAAATGTTGACAGAAGCTGAATATGCCATGGAACGGCAGAAACTAGGGCATGCCGTGCATGAGTCTGACGGTGTGTGGTGGGAGCGTACGGCCTTGTTCTATACGAAACCTGCTTTCGAATTCAGATCGTTTCCTCCTGGTAAGGCGAAGCCTCGATGGAAAAGCTCATTTGTGGGCTACAGCCACCAAGTGCCGCCTGCCGCTATGTCCAATCGGACAATTGAATACATGCTCATGGATGAAAAAACCGTTCGGCAGTTCTCAATGACAACACTGCGAAGTGAGAAGCGAAATCAGGTACGAAAAGGGTTCAAGTTGTGCCAAGTTCAGCAGATCACAGATATTGAACCTCACCTTGAAGACATGCGCCAGATTAATATATCCCAAGCTGGTCGATTAATGGAGGACCCCACGTTCTATCTGCCCTCCGATTACTACACTACGCACCGTGAGGAGTGGGAAGCCAACATCAGGCGGCATGCTTCCCTCCGTGGTCATGAATGGTGGGGGGCCTTTCATCAAGATCACTTGGTGGCCTACATGGTTACTCTACATGTTGAATGTGTACTGTCCATCCAGGTGATGAAAACCCACACTGATCACTTGAAGCTCTGTGCAACTGATGCCGTTTACTTTGCGGCACTGGAAAAAGCCAGTAACACGGACACTTGCACTCTGATTGTGAACGGTGGGTCTGCACGAGAGGGACTTAACAAGTTTAAGGAGCAGTTCCTTTTCAAGAAGACAGTAATACCATGCTACACATCAAATGCGTGGCTGTATGCCGCCGCGAGACGTATTCTTCAAGCCAAGGAACGAGCTCGCGCCAGCGCATTGCGCATGCGAAGTCGGTTTGGGAATCGAGCGACTTCCGCTTGACGACTCTTACCCCTATAACCTTCCGGGGTTTGATGCCAGCGAACATTGATGGCGACACCAAAAAGCCTTATGGTCATCGGTATTGTCAGCACTATTTAAGTTGGCCAATGGCCGTAAGTTAAATTCACGTGAAATCTCTCATTATTATAACTCACGGCTATCCGTGCGAAGAGAGCCCTTCATGGTTTCCCTTCACGAGGCAGTTTGCGCATGCAGCGGCACGGAGTGGCGCAGAGGTTACCGTGATAGCACCTGTACCACACAATGTGTCAGGCTCTAACCTTGTTCCTGAATATAAAACGGAATTCTCGAACGGAAAAGTTGCCGTTCAAGTATTCAGGCCACGATATATTTCCGCATCGGCCATTCAGTTCGGAAGATGGAACACGGCCCAAATTGGATTGAAGTCTTTTTGCGCAGCGGTTCGTCGGGTTTTGAGACACGACATTAGAGAAAGAGCTGATGTCCTATATGGTCATTTTCTGTATCTTGGGGGTGCGGCGGCGGTGAAGCTGGGCGCGGAGTTTGGAATCCCTGCTTTCCCGATGGTGGGCGATGGAATGCTTAACAGTATGGAGCCGTTTGGGTCCAGTCGGGCCAGACGCCATTTTGCTACAGCTGCAGGATTCATGACAAACTCGTCGTTTCTCGGCCATCTATTGCAGCGAGATCTGGGGATTGCTCCTGACCGGATTGGCGTTTTTCCGAACGGCGTGGATCACCGGATGTTCTATCCACGCAATAAACGGGAAATGCGGCAGAAATTCAACCTTCCGGATGATCAGCTGCTGGTCATCTGTGCCGCCAAGCAGGATAATCAGAAAGGGCCTTCCCGGGTTGGAGAAGCGATCAGGGGGCTGCCTGGTGTTAGCGGAATATTCTTGGGAACCGGATCGAATCCACCCCAGGCTGATAATATCCTCTTCAATCAATCCGTGCCGCACCATCTTGTGGCTGAGTGGCTTTCTGCTGCAGATCTCTTCGTCCTGCCTAGCACATTCGAGGGATGTTGTAATGCCATGGTTGAAGCCATGGCCTGTGGACTGCCGGTTATCGGCGCCCAGGGTGAGTTCAATGACGACATCTTGAATGAACGTGTAGCGGTGCGTGTCGATCCGCTGGACATCCATGCGATTCGGGATGCTATCACTTGTCTGCGTGATGACCCCAATCGGCGGATACGAATGAGTCAGGCTGCCCGGGAATGGTCTTTGGGTTTTGATGTCGAACAACGAGCGCAGCGCATGTTGATGTTTATGTCAGAGCGCTGTCATGGCGTAAAGGGAGGGAGGGGTGGTCCATGCAGCGTATCGCCCTTGTAGAACCGAATCATAGCCATGAAGAAGTACTGTTTCCTTTGACAGAACTTCTTCGGGATCGCTCTGATGTGTACGTTGTTGCCCCACAAACCCTTTTGGATGTCGATTTGATGCGGGGCATGTCCTCCTCCTGTCATGCCGTGCCATATATCAATGCTCTACCCGCCACTCGAGCGGGTCGGATAGTGGGGGTCCTTGACAAATATTCTGCTATCAAGAAATCCATGGAAAGAATTGATCCCGAACTGATTATTTTCAACTCTGTGCCGACATTGTTGGATGCCGCTTTGATAAGTTTGTATTTCGGGAAGTGGAGGAAAATCCAAGTCATCCATAACTTCCAGAACTATCTGCTGCCGGGTGCTCAATCACTATACAAGTTGTTTGACGGAAATCTTGTCATCTCTGAACAGGTATTTCGCTATATTCAGGAACATCACCCAGACTTCCATCATCTTGACTACGTTCTTCCAATCTTCTTTGATGGATTCAGGGTCGAAAATGACGCCGAGCCAGGGGTTGAGATGGGAAAACCTGACTATTTAACGCTAGGCGTTTTTGGAGCCATTGAAGAGGATCGCAGGAATTACCATGGACTCCTACAGGCCATCAAGCAAGTCGCCGCCACAAGCCACTCACCCCGGTTTCGAATCTATCTTGCTGGAAAAGCGCCTCTTTGGTTGCAACAGGAGGTTCAGAAATATCACTTGGAAAACATTGTGAAAATTTTTAGTGAATTTCTGCCTTTTAAAGAAAT